>DAIDKJ010000168.1 GCA_027450105.1 Ferrovum sp. | reverse complement strand
CTCGTCTGGTGCGTGACGGTATTTGCCGGCTTGTCCATGGTGTCGAATATCAAATTTTACAGTTTCAAAGACCTCAATTTTCGGCATAGCGTGCCGTTTTGGGCCGCGTTATTGGTTTTGTTGGGGTTTGTGGTGATCAGCTTGGACCAAGCGCGCGTGCTTTGGTCGTTTTTTCTGGTGTATTCGGGTTCGGGTTATGTCATGTGGTTGGCGCGCACCATTCAGCGTCGTCGCAAGCGACAGGGAGCAGCTCGCAGCGCCGAGACCACGGCAAAAAACGATGCGCGCCCTCCGGGCGATCTTTGATCACAACAGAACAGCCAAAAAAAAAGGCGGATCTTGGATCCGCCTGTAACCTAGGGTTAATAACCCCAACTGCACTGTCTGCCCATTCAAGATAACAAAACACACGCAAAAATGTGTTTAAAATCTGTATCTCAATTGTAAAAAAAATTTACTTTCTCTGGAGTCGTGCCTGCTTGAACAGATTGGAGTTATTTGCCCTAGGTTGCCAACGGAGTGTTGTCCTGCTCCTTGCACTCCTGGTTTGTGCGGCGCGCGCAGCGGATGAATCTATCGTGGCGGCCTCTCATCCGCTGGCTGCTGAAGCCGGCGCGCGTATTCTGCGCGCCGGAGGAAATGCTGTGGATGCTGCCGCGGCCGTTCAATTTGCACTCAACGTGGTAGAGCCCCAATCCTCGGGTTTGGGGGGCGGCGCCTTCATGCTGATTTATCTGGCCAAGACGGGGCAAACCATTGCCCTGGATGCGCGTGAACAGGCACCACGGTTGGCCACGGCCGATCAATTTGCCGGGCATGATTTTCAGGATAATTCCACCAATGGCATTGCCGTCGGTGTTCCGGGAACCCTGGCGGGTTTTGCCCAGATACAGCAACGCTGGGGTAAAAAATCCTTGGCCCAGGTGATGGAGCCGGCCATCGAACTGGCGCGTCAGGGCTTTGCCATTACCCCCTACCTAGCGCACGCGTTGCAAAGTCCCCGGGCGGCTTTGCAACCCGAAACCCGTGCCCTGTTTCGCCATCCGGACGGTAGCCCCCTGGCCCAAGGGGAATGGTTGCGCCAGCCGGCCTTGGCGCGCACCTTTTCCTTGCTGGCCCGACAAGGGCCGGCCGAGTTTTATCGCGGGGCCATTGCCCGGGCAATCGTGGCTGCACAACAGCGTTCACGACTGGGGCCTGCGGGACGCGGACGCATGACCCTCTCCGATCTGGCGCACTATCAGCCCCGATTCCTGTCTCCGCTGGTCGGGCATTACCGTCATTACGATATTCTGACCATGCCTCCCCCCTCCTCGGGGGGCGTGGCCTTGTTGCAGGCCCTGGGAATGCTGGAGCGCTTTCCCCTGGCGCAGCACCCTTCCTGGTCCATGGGAGAGCCTACAGCCACTCATGTCACCATTGAAGCCCTGCGTCTGGCTTTGGCTGATCGTGAGCGCTGGTTGGGCGACCCCGAGGAGAGTGCCATTCCGCTGCAACAACTGCTGGATCCTGCGTATCTGCGCGCACGCAGTCAACTGATTGCCCCCACACAACGCATCCAGCAAATCGTTCCCGGGGAAACACAGCAGGAGGGCAGGCAAACCACGCACTTCAGTATCGTCGATGCCCAAGGCAATGTGGTGAGCTGCACGACGACCGTGGAATCCTTGTGGGGGTCGGGCATCATGGTGCCAGGCTACGGGTTCATGCTCAACAACGAATTGACCGATTTCAACCGCTTGCCCCATGCGGGGCCCGGTGATCCGGGCGCCAACGATGTGCGTCCCGGAATGCGCCCGCGCAGCAGCATGACGCCGGTACTGGTGTTTTCCGGGGGGCACTGGCGCATGGCTTATGGTTCGCCTGGTGGTGTCACCATCATCAGTACGGTGCTGGAAATGACCGAGGATCTGCTGGATGGAGCCCTTCCAGCTGCAGAAGCTATTGCCCGACCACGTTTTGCCGTGCTGGATGCGGCAGGAAAAACCTTGATGGAGCCTCAGTGGCCGGACTCAGGGCAGCAGGCCTTGCGTGCCCTGGGGCACTTGGTATTGCCCTCTCCCGACCCCTTGGGTTCGATCCAGATCGTGGGTGTGGATGAGCCTTCCGGACAACGCTGGGGTGCGGCGGATGCCCGGCGCGAAGGAACGGTCGTTCGGGTTTGGGTGGGCCCTTAATCCGTTGGGGTCAAGGCAATTCCCAGACGATTGACGCCCAGATTTTGAGCCAGGGATAACACCATGGCGACGCTGGCGTACGAAGATTCCATGTCGGCCTGCAGGTGAATGGGCGGCTGTGGGTTTTGGACCGCAATTTCTTTCAGATGGCGCAGCAAATCGGTACGGTCTTGCAACGGGACGTGATTCCACCACAGATGGTCAGAAGCATCCAGCTTCAAGTCTACCGCTTCAGGATTTGGCTTGACGGGCGCCGTCACGGCGGGAGTGGGTAGTTGCAGCAAGGCAGCATGGTGCTGTGTTGGAACGGTGATGATGAGCATGATCAATAACACCAGCATGACATCGATCAAGGGGGTGGTGTTGATTTCAAGCATGAGCTCCGATTCGATGACGCGGGGCTGAAGGCTTTTTAGACGAGAAGGGTTCATGGTGTGGGTGTGGGTTCGGTGACAAAGCTGACCTGCGACAAGCCCAGCTCTTTGCAAACCTGGAGAATTTGCGCGAAGGGTTTGAAGTGGGCCCGGTAATCACCACGAATTTGCACGATGGGATGGGGATTCTTTTCCATCGAGCGCTCCAGTTGTGGCTTGAGTTGCTCTCGAGGCAAGGCTTGTTGTTCCAGATAGAGGGTGCCGGATTGGTCTACGCTCAGGTGCAGGGTATGCGGGCGAGCAGGATCGGGCTGGCTGTTTTCCTGCGGAAGTTTGACGGGTACGGTGTGAATGACCACTGGAATGGTGATGAGGAAGATGATCAGCAGCACCAGCATCACATCCACCAGCGGAGTGGTATTGATGGTGGCCATGAGGGGGTCTTCTCCCTCCTCGTGTTCCAGGGTGCTGTGCATCGCCATGGGTCAACGCTCCGTGGTCAAAAGCAGAAGGGCGCTTTAGGCGCGCGCGGTCGAGGGGCTGTCGGCGCCGGTGCGCGAGCCTCCCAGCAACACGCCCAGCAGGTCGGCTCCAAAAGCGCGGATTTGGTCCATGGCAATGCGATTGCGTCGTACCAGGGTGTTGTAACCCAAAACGGCAGGAACTGCCACAGCCAAGCCCATGGCGGTCATGATGAGTGATTCGCCCACCGGCCCGGCCACTTTTTCGATGGAAGCCTGCCCGGCGATGCCGATGGCCGTGAGCGCATGGTAAATTCCCCACACGGTGCCAAACAATCCCACAAATGGGGCAGTGGAGCCAACCGTGGCCAGAAAAGTGAGCCCCTCTTGCAGGCTGTTCTGGGCTTCGCTGACGGAACGGTCCAGCGTCATGGTAACCCAACTGGGACGATCGATCTGTTCCATCAAGGGGCCTTCATGATGGGCCATGGCCTGCAGGCCCTGCTGGGCAATCTGTCGATACAGACTGTCGGCAGACAGTCGGGACA
>DAIDKJ010000167.1 GCA_027450105.1 Ferrovum sp. | reverse complement strand
GCGCAGCCAGTCTCCCGAATCCCATATCATCAATCTGACCTTGTTGCCCTATACCCCCGAGGATGGAGTCTATCTGGATCAGTGCCTGGGGCGCGCCCATATCACGGCCCTGTCCCGCGGCTATGGCAACTGTCGCATCACGGCCACCCAAGTGCCCCGGGTGTGGTGGGTGCAGTTTTTCAACTCCCAGGATGTTCTCATTCTCAACACCCTCGAGATCACCGAAGTGCCCGAGGCCATGGTGGCTGCCACAGAAGATCTGGAGGATAGCCGGGAACGGCTGGAAGAGCTGATCCAGTGGCTGGAACAACCCGAGGCCTGTTGATGACCCACTGGAACGATTCCTTTCATGCCTTGAGCCCGCGCCTGCAGGATACCCAGTCCCTGCAATGCAAGATTTGTGGTTATGTGTATGACCCCGTGGTGGGAGATGTGGCCAATGACATCGAGGCAGGAACCCCCTTCAACCAGTTGCCTCAAACCTGGCGCTGTCCGGAATGCGATGCGCCGCAAAGCGATTTCCTGCCCCTGAGCCTTTGATGACACCTCCCTGGGAATCTTTGGTGGCACATTATCGCACCCTGGCAGTTCGGGTCATGGCCGAAATGCCCATGGCCAACGCCGCCTTGCAGGTGGAAGCCCTGGGCGTGACGCGTTTGGAGGCCGGGTGGTGTGGCATTTTATTGACCCCCTGGTTCATGAATCTGGTCTACCAGCCGGATCGAGCGCTCCCGGGTGTGACCTGTACTGCCATCCTGCCTTCTGCAGAAATTGCCTTGCAGCCAGCCCAGGGCGTGGAGGGATTCTGGATGGCCCCATTGATTTCTCCGCTGCAGGACTTCCCGCACATGGACTATGCCCGCAGCGTGGCGCAACAGATCCTGCAACAACTCCTCACCCCTCCTGCTGCGCCGGCCAGCGCCTTGCCACAGGCCAACCCGGCAGGGTTGACCCGGCAACCGCTGACCCGGCGTGGCTTTTTTTCTGCCTTGACGCTGAATTCCTGAACATGTCGGTGGTGAAGGTGCGTCTGATTCTGGATGTGGCGCAGGGCATGGTGTCTGGTGCGCGCGTGCTGGATCACCGCGCCTGGCAGGTCTCCAGTTTGTTGTGCCATAAAACTGCGGCCGAGGCCGAAAAACTGGCAGGCATGCTACTGCGCTTGTGTGCGCAGGCGCAAACCATTGCCCTGCGGGTGGCTTGTGCGGCTGCTCGTGGAGCTGATGCCCTTGCTCTCGAAAGCACAGCCGTTGCCCATGAGAGCAATGCACCCCCTGCAGATGCGCTGGCCTTGACCCTGCGCTGTGCCATGGTGCGCGATCACGCCTGGTATCTGCTGCTGTCACTGCCCCAAACCTGCGGATTGCCAACGGCCACGTCGTCCCTGAAGGCGCTTTTGGAGCAGGACGTACCCCAGGCCCTGCAGTTGCGCCTGCACGCCTTGCTGCAGGACACCCTGTTGGCCATGCCGCCGGCCCAATGGCTGGAACTTTCTGCTGCGCAATTTTGGCGCTGGTATGGGGCGCAACAAGCCCTGGGAGCGATCCTGCTGGACGCCATGCCGCAGGAGCCCAGCGCCCACACCGGTCAGGCGGAGGGTTGTGCGCTCCTGCCTGGCCTTGCACAGCTTGACGAGGCGCAATTGCTGGCGTGGATCCGTGCCATCCGGCGCCCGCTGAGCCCCACGCAATCCTTGCGCTGGCAAGGTCGACCCGTGCAAACTGGTGCCTTGGCGCGGCACTGGGCGCACCCCTTGGTGGGTCACTGGCGGGAGTCTCGCGGGGCCGGGTGCGGGGCCCGCGTACTGGCCCGTCTGGTGGAATTGGCCCAGCTGGGTCAGCTCTTGACGACGCCTTTTCTGCCCATGGTGCGGGCCTGGAATCTGGAGTCCGGACAGGGCCTGGCGGCGGTGGAAACCGCCCGGGGGTTGCTGTTGCACGAGGCGCATTGGGCGCGGGGAGTGATCCAACGGTATAAAATCATTTCTCCCACCGACTGGAATCTGACGGCGGGAGGGGCGCTAAGCCAGGCTTTATGTGGGGTGCCTGCCGAACGTGGCTCTGTGGAACGCATCGCGCAGTCTTTCGACCCCTGTCTGGAAATGAATCTGGAGTTTGTGCATGCATGAAATGGCGCTGGCCGAGAGCATTCTGGAGGTGGTGGAACAAGCGGCGCGCGCCCAGCAGTGCACCCGGGTTACCGCCATCCGCCTGGAAATTGGCACCTTGGCCGGCATTGAAGTGAGCGCCTTGCGCTTCGGACTGGAGGTGGTGTTGGCCCACAGTCTGGCCCGTGAGGCGCGCCTGGACATCGATACCCTGGAGGGGGAGGGGTGGTGTATGCGCTGTAGCCAGAACGTGCCCCTGAAGGCCCTTTACGATCCTTGCCCCTCCTGTGGGGGGTATCAGATTCAGCCCCTGCGGGGCACAGAGATGCGGGTCAAGGAGATTTTGGCGCTCTAGCTTGAAAACGAGGTGAACCCATGTGTCAGGTATGTGGATGTGAAACGACGACTTCCGTGCTGGTGGATGGGGTACCTCTGAACCCGGGAGGGCCCGCATCGCCCTATCGACCAGTTCAGGGGCAGTCCCTGCTGCATTTTGGAATGGGGCCGGCCCATGCCCATGCCCCGGGATTGTCTCAGGAAAAAATGATCCGCATCGAGCGCGATATCCTGGACAAGAACAATACCTATGCACGCAGCAATCGGGAATGGCTGGCGCAGCGGCAAATTTTTTGTGTCAACCTCATGTCCAGCCCCGGCTCGGGAAAAACCACCCTGCTGGTCAACACCCTGCAGCGCATACAATCCCGGGTGCCGGTGGCGGTGGTGGAGGGCGATCAACAAACCTCTCAGGACGCCGAACGCATCCGGGCCACCGGGGTGCCTGCGGTGCAAATCAACACCGGCAAGGGTTGTCACCTGGATGCGCACATGGTGGGCCAGTCCTTGCAGCAACTGCAATTGCAACCCGCCAGCCTGCTGTTCATCGAAAACGTGGGCAATCTGGTGTGCCCCGCAGGCTTCGATCTGGGTGAGGCGCGCAAGGTGGTGATTCTTTCGGTCACCGAAGGGGAAGACAAGCCCCTCAAGTATCCCGACATGTTTCATGCTGCCGATCTTATGCTGCTCAATAAGGTGGATTTGCTGCCCTATGTATCCTTCGACGTGGCACGCTGCATGGAAATGGCGCGGCGCGTCAATCCCGCGCTGCCCATCCTGCCCGTGTCGGCCACCCGTGGCGATGGCCTGCAGGACTGGATCGATTGGCTGCTCGCAGGCGTGCAGGGTCTGCGCCAGGGTGCACCGGTTGAATCCTCGGGAGTGCCTGCGGCTTGAATGCACAGGGGGCCGCGCCCGCTGCGCCCACTGGGGAGAGCCCCGTGCCGCCGCCCCTTGGGGCAGACCTGGTGCGCCGCCATCTGGTGGTGAGCGGGGTAGTGCAGGGGGTGGGATTTCGGCCCTATGTGTGGCGCCTGGCCCGGGAACATGGGCTCAACGGTTGGGCTCGGAATAATGAAAGGGGTCTGGAGGTGTTGGTGGAGGGCTCGGCCGAGGCCGTGCAGGGCTTTACCCGGCGCATTCCCCTGGAACTGCCCCCCTTGGCGCGTGTGCTCCAGT
>DAIDKJ010000166.1 GCA_027450105.1 Ferrovum sp. | reverse complement strand
GGCCATATTGCAGCATCAACTCAGGGAGATTCCCGAGGTTGTGCGCATGACTCGGGTTCAGAACTAATCAAGGAAGCTACCGTATGAACAAAGCCATTATTGCAACCTCCCAAGCACCGGGGGCCATTGGAACCTACTCACAAGCCGTGCGCGTGGGGAATACGGTTTATCTGTCGGGGCAAATTGGGCTGGACCCGCACACCATGACTTTGGTGGAAGGGATCGATGCACAAATCGAACAGGTACTGGCCAATCTTCAGGCCGTGGTTTTGGCCAGTGGCGGAACCATGAATGATCTGGCGCGCGTGACGGTGTATCTGACCGATTTGAACCACTTTTCCAAAGTGAACGAAGCCATGGCGCGCTGCCTTGAAGCGCCTTATCCGGCGCGTGCTGTGGTGGGAGTTGCCGCTTTGCCAAGAGGGGCTCTGGTGGAAATGGATGGGATTCTGGTTCTCTCTGCTTGAACCCGTTGTTTGCTCTCCTCTGATGGCAAGTCTGCATTGAATGTGAAGAAAAGGTCGGCCCAGCAGATGGGGGGTGACCCGCTGGAAGAATTGGGACTGACACCGGCTCTGCGAAGTCGGCTAAAAAAACTGCACTTGCACCATCCTTTTGCAGTTCTGCTACACACCCCCCTGCGTTACGAGGACGAGACCCGGGTTACTCCCATAGCCTCTCTTCAACCAGGGCAACCAGCCTGTGTGGAAGCCCGTGTGGTTCACACGGAGGTCACTCAACGACCCAGGAAAATGCTGAAGGTGTTGGTGCGCGATGAAAGCGCAGCGCTGGTGTTGCGCTTTTTACACTTTTATGGAGGCCAGATTCAGGCGCTGCAGCCAGATACGATGTTGCGGCTGTTTGGGGAAGTGCGTCCCGGATTATTAGGTGCGGAAATGGTCCACCCGCGGTATCGCATCCTTCAAGCCCATAGCCCGCTCCCCCAAACCCTAACACCCATCTACACCACCACTGCCGGATTGAGCCAGGAACGTTTGCGGTACTGTATACAACGGGCCTTGCAGCACGCCGATCTGGAAGAACTGCTTCCGCTGGAGATGCGCCAGGTTCTGCAGTTGCCCGGCCTTGAGGAAAGTTTGCGGATGATCCATCAGCCAAGCGATCACGGTGCCGTGCAGGCCTTGCTGGAGCGCACCCATCGGTCATGGAAGCGACTCAAATTTGACGAAATCCTGGCTCAGCAAATTTCCATGTTGCTGCATCGCGAGCGGCGTCAAAAACTCAAGGCACCACCACTCCCGGGCTCGGCGCAGCAGCGTCAGACATTTTTGCAACGACTACCCTTTGCTTTGACGCAGGCGCAGCAACGCGTGGTAGAAGAGATCGATGCCGATCTGGTCAAACCATTTCCCATGCAGCGCTTGCTTCAGGGTGATGTGGGCAGTGGTAAAACCATGGTGGCGGCCCTGGCGTGTTTGCAAGCCATTTCCTCTGGATACCAGGCGGCGTTGATGGCCCCCACCGAAATTTTATGTGATCAGCTGTTTCGGCAGATCGATGCCAGATTGCAACCTTTGGGCATCTCCAGTGTTTGGTTGACCGGGCAGTTGTCCCGTAAGGAAAGAGAATCGGCCTTGGCACGCATCCACTCGGGGCTGGCGCAGTTGGTGGTAGGGACTCATGCCTTGTTACAGGATACGGTTGTTTTCAAGGCACTCGGGTTGGTGGTGATCGATGAGCAACAGCGCTTTGGTGTTGAACAGCGACTACTGTTACGCCAGCGTTCCGAACAGAGTAACCTGATTACCCCGCATCAACTGATGATGAGTGCAACCCCCATTCCGCGTACCTTGAGCATGAGCTATTTTGCAGATCTGGATTTATCCGTACTGGATGGCTTGCCACCAGGGCGACAGCCCATTATCACCAAACTGGTGGATGACCGTCGACGTCAGCAGGTCATTGAACGCGTGCGGGCCACTTGTCTACAAGGGGGCCAGGCCTATTGGGTTTGTCCTCTCATCGAGGAATCGGAAGTGCTGCAATTACAAACCGCAGTGGCTACTTTTGAGTATCTGTCCGGAACCTTTCCCGATTTGCAGGTTGGACTGGTGCATGGCCGTATGAATACGCAGCAAAAGGCCGACTGCATGATGCGCTTTGCCGCTGGTCAACTCCAGCTTCTGGTTGCGACCACGGTCATCGAAGTGGGTGTGGATGTTCCAGCTGCCACGATCATGGTGATTGAACACGCAGAGCGAATGGGGCTGGCTCAGTTGCATCAGTTGCGAGGGCGTATTGGAAGAGGGCAGCAGCAGGGTGTCTGTCTATTGCTTTATCATCATCCCTTGTCGTCTTTGGCCCGCGCCCGCCTGAAAGTCATTTTTGAAAATCAGGATGGCTTCGAAGTAGCACGACAGGATTTATTGCTGCGAGGACCTGGGGAGTATCTGGGGATTCGTCAGAGCGGCGAAGGCTTGCTTCGATTTGGCGATCCGGAGCGTGACGAGGCCTTGCTGAGAGATGCTGCCCTGTGGGCCAAACGATGGGTGGCCTGTGCACCCCATGAAGCGCAACGACATGCGCTGCGCTGGCTGTCCTCGGAACAGGAATTGCTCAGCGCTTGAGGTCAGGGCAGCTCTCGATGGATGACGCGTGCCACTTGTCGTTGCGCTTGCAATCGGTGAGCAAGCTGTTCGGCCAAATAGACCGAACGATGCTGACCTCCTGTGCAACCGATGGCGATGGTCAATGCGCTGCGGTTATCGCGCAAAAACTCGGGTAACCAGTCTTGTACAAAGTGTGAAATGTCCTGCAGCATGCGTTGCACCAGTGGCTGGTCCTGCAAAAACCGGATCACAGCGGTATCTTTTCCCGTGAGCGCGCGAAGATCTGTGTCGTAGAATGGATTGGGTAGGCAGCGCACATCGAAGACAAAATCAGCATCCAGGGGAATCCCGTTTTTAAAACCAAAAGACTCGAAAAACAGAGTCAACCCGGAAGGATCCAGCTGCACGAAATCGCGTATCCAGCTGCGCAGGGTGTTGGGCGAAATCAAGGACGTATCCAGCCGTCTACCCAGATTTGCCGCGGTCTCCAGCAGAGAACGTTCTAATCGGATGCACTCCGAAACCGAGCGGTTTCCATCGGCGAGGGGATGAGGTCGCCGGGTTTCAGAAAAACGTCGAACCAGATCCTGATCATTGGTTTCCAGAAAAAGTAGACGCACATCCAGGTGGTCGCTGCGTAGCTGAGCAATGATCGTGGGTAGCAAACGGATGGGCTCACCACCGCGAGCATCCAATGTCAAGGCGATGTGTTTTTCTCCGCGCTGCACCAGATCACGAACGACGGCTGTGGCAAAAGGAATGGGCAGATTGTCCATGGCAAAGAAACCAGCATTTGCAGGAGCAATAGCAATACCCCCGGAACCTATATTCTTGCGGCCGGCAAAATAAAAAAAGACAGCCAAATCCTGTTTCTTTAGCCACTCTATGGTTTCCTTTCTCAGAATATCAAAATCATACCCAAACCTTTTCGAAAAATACTCTTTATCGCTCGGTAAATTATCGGCAATAACCATTGTGTCTGGGTCTCGACGGCGCATGTAGGCCTCGGTGTAGTTAGCCGAAATTCCATTTTTTACCCGGTGGACCACAGCT
>DAIDKJ010000165.1 GCA_027450105.1 Ferrovum sp. | reverse complement strand
CTGGCACGTCTGTATCCCGATTTCGATATGCTGTGCCAGGATGGGCGCTTTGTGCGCTACACACAAGATTTGATTCAACCCCTTTGGGAGTGGGCCAGTAACGACGTGCGGGTTTTGCATTCCACTTCAGACCAGAAGCCCAGGGCTGATCCATGATGGATGAATGGCTGAATCCTCTGGCTCTGCCCCTGTGGGGCAGTCGACTCATCGAAGCCAGTGCGGGCACAGGAAAAACCTGGACCATTGCGGCTCTGTATGTGCGCCTCGTGTTGGGGATGGGGGAAACCATTCCTGCTGCCAGCGAAGGATTGATGCCCCACCAGATTCTGGTGGTCACGTTTACTCGGGCCGCCACACGGGAACTACTGGAACGGATTCGTACTCGTCTCAGGGAAGCTGCTCACGTGATTGGAGGGTTACAGGAAGTTGCCCCAGAAGACTTTTTTTTGCAGGGATTGCAGCGCTATTACGCTACACCCGCGCAGCGCAACTGGGCCGCCTGGCGTCTTGAAAGTGCCGCTCAGGCCATGGACCAGGCGGCCATTCTGACCATCGATGCCTGGTGCCAACGCATGTTGCGTGAGCATACCTTCGAGGTGGGTACCTTGCGCGAATTCCAGGTGCTGGCGGACGAAGGCCCATATCTGACCCAAGCCATGCAAGATGTGTGGCGGCAGGAAATCTACCCGCTGGAAGGACCGGCGCTGCAGGCATTGATGCACATGTGGCCGAGCTACGCAGCCTTCGAAAAGTCGGTTTCACTTCATTTCAAACAGCCGGGGGTGTTGCAGGAGGCCTCTCTGGCCGTGCAATGGGACCGGGCACTGGAACAGACGCTGCAGCGTCTGGCTCCGCTCAAAAGAGCTTGCGCCACGACTCTGCTGCCCTTGCAAGCTTGGCTTCTGGGGCACTTGGGCTCCGCCACCAATCCTTTCCATGGCACCAAATTGAAAGCGGAGGAGGTCACAAAGGGGTTTGTGGCCCTCCAGTGCTGGTGCCAGGATGCTTCCCTGCTGTCCCCTCAGATGTCCGAAAAGATCTGGTTGCGTCTCAGTGTGGAAGGACTGAAGGACGCCTTGAAAAAAAACCAGGATCTGGATATTCCTGCGGCCTTTGAGGGTTTTTCTGAATTGCAGCAATCCATTGGCAGGATTTTGCAGGAGCAGTTGTCGTTGCCTGCGCAAGCCGCCGCAAAAGTGCTTTGGCGCGCTCGTCAGTTCAAGGAAAGGGATGGAGTCCTGGGGTTCCAGGATTTATTGCAACGCTTTCATGAACGCCTGGTATCTTCAGAGGGGAAAGCCCTCTGTGCCCGCATACGCTCACAATTTCCAGTGGCGATGATTGACGAGTTTCAGGACACTTCCGCTCTGCAATTTGAGGTATTTGACCAACTCTATACCCTTGAAAAAAACGCTCAGGAAACCTCCATCCTGTTGATTGGAGACCCCAAACAGTCGATATATGCTTTTCGTGGAGCGGATCTTTCCAGCTATATACGCGCCAAAACCCGCACTGTAGGCAGGCATTATGCGTTGGCTATCAATTATCGCAGTACCCAGGCCTTGGTGAACGCCTGCAACCATCTGTTTGAGCGGACCGAGCAGCAATCTGAGCACGGTGCGTTTCTGTATCGTCAGGGTGCAGACAACCCGTTGCCCTTTGTGCCGGTTCGGGCGCAGGGGTTGCGACAGCAGCTGGAACGGGGGTCGAGAGCCGTTCCGGCCCTGCAATTGGTCTTTGGTAGCAACCTTCGTTCAGCCACCGCAGATCGGGAGCATTTCGCGGCACTGGCGGCGGAACATCTGGTGCAGCAATTGAATGACCCGACGTGTGGCTTTCCGGATCAAACGCTGGGCTTTGAACGCCTGCGCCCGGGGCATGTGGCTATTTTGGTACGTGATCGCCATGAGGCCGAGGCCATGCGTCGTGCCTTGCATCAGCGCCAGATATTCTCGGTGTATTGGTCGCAGCAACAAGGCGTTTTCGCCAGCGTGGAAGCGCTGCACCTGTTGTACTGGTTACGCGCCGTGTCCCAACCTCGGGATGGACGCTTGTTACGCGCGGCATTTGCCACCGCCACCATGGCTTCGGACATGGAAGAGATGCTTCGCAGGGCTGCGGATGATCGGATTCTGGAAGCCGACAGCGCCTTGCTCCATCAGCTATTGAATGTATGGCAACGGCAGGGCGTTTTGCCCATGCTGCGCCACACCTTATTTCGTCTCAACCTGCCTGCGCGCTGGTTGAGTCGGCCAGGGGGCGAGCGTCGTTTGACCAATGTGCTGCATTTGGCCGAACTGCTGCAACAGGCCAGCGCCTCCTTGAACGGTGAAGCCGCCCTGCTGCGCTGGTTTGAGGATCAGATACTGGGTCGTGGCCAACAGCAGGATGAACAACAAATGCGCCTGGAAAGTGATGCCGATCTGGTGACGATCCTGACGATCCATAAGGCCAAGGGGCTTCAATTTCCCATGGTGTATCTTCCTTTTGCCGCGCACTTTCGCCAGGGCGAGAAAGATTCCGCAGCGTTGTCTCTGGCACAGGCCGATATCTTGCGTCTACAGGAAGAGATGCGCTTGCTCTATGTGGCGCTGACCCGTGCCCAGCACGCGCTGTGGTTGGGTGTGGGAATCTTCAGGGTTGACCAACAAGCTGCTTGCGCCTTGTCTCGCAGTGCTCTGGGATATTTGCTCATGGGCGGCCAGGAATTGCCCTGGGAGCATACCCTGCAGAGCGTGCAACACTGGTTTGCACAGCAGGATGGGGTCTGCTGTACGGCAGAAACCCCAGGTGTTCCGGGCTCCACGGTTTTTGTGGCCCAGACGGGAACGGCAAGGTTGCTACCCGCCACCACGTACACGGGACATTTTTCGCGCCATTGGCGGGTCAATAGTTTTTCTGCCCTGGTGCGCAACCTCAACCCTTCTTCCTCGATCATCCCGCCTTCGGAGCATGCTTTGGAGGAGGACTGGGAGATGGTGCTGGATGGGGAGGTCCAAAGGATTGGACCAGAGCATTCGTTCCCGGCAGGCACCATGGCGGGAAAATTTCTGCATGAGCTCCTGGCCTGGTTGGCCGAACAGGGGTTTCATCGCTTTGATGAGCCGCAGATTCGGGAAGAGTTGTGGTTGCGCTGCCAACGGTCCCCTTGGGCAGCGCAGGCCAATGGTTTGCTGGCATGGTTAGCGCGCTTGTTACAGGCGCCACTACCGGGCGGCGGTTGCCTGCAGCACTTGTCACACTACCGGGCAGAAATGGAATTCTGGTTTCCGCTGCGTGCGCTGCCCACCGCAACCATCGACCAGCTCTGTGCTTCCCGATACTTGTCGGGGAGGGCGTGCAAACGTCTGAACTCGTACACCCTTCAGGGCTTCATGCTGGGGTTTGCTGATCTTGTGTTTGAATGGAACGAACGTTGGTGGATTCTGGATTACAAGTCCAATGTGCTGGGCCCCAGGGACGAGGACTATACCGCAGACGCAATGACTGGCTCGGTAGCCGCTCATCGCTACGATGTGCAAGGCATGATCTACTTACTGGCCTTACATCGGCTACTCAGAGCCCGCAAGGGGCGGGACTACGATCCGGCGCGTCATTTGGGAGGGGCGATGGATGTCTACCTG
>DAIDKJ010000164.1 GCA_027450105.1 Ferrovum sp. | reverse complement strand
CTGTAAGATACTTGCTTGTCCGCCGGCAGTACCAGCGGGGAGAGCACCAGGGCGCCGGTCATCATCAAAATGACTGGGAGCAGAATACCCATGCGGTAGCGAAAGCTCACCCCCCAATATAAGGCCACCGTCACCCATCCAATCAGGGAAAGACTATGCCCCAGGGAGAGGTCCAGCTGATTGTCTTCCATCAAACCCTGATGCAGCAACACACCATGAATGAGCAAGACCCCCAGAATCAGGGTACGTACCAGTCCCACACGCATTTCCCCACGGGCCCCAGGACGCTGAGGCAGCCCCTGATCCTGGGCGCGTTGCGCTAAAAAAACCCTCAAGCCCAGTAACACGTAAAGGGCAGCAGTAATGAAATACAGACGCGGATCGATCATAATAGGCATAGTTTACCATTCCATTCATCCAAGGCTGCTTATTCCATGCTGGATCAACTCACTGACCGCCTCACTGGTGTCATCAAATCCCTGCGGGGCCAGTCCCGCATCAGCGACAGCAACATTCAGGAAGCCTTGCGCGAAGTACGCATCGCCTTGCTGGAAGCAGACGTCGCGCTGCCGGTCGTCAAAACCTTCATCGACGAGGTCCGGCAAGAAGCCATCGGCCAGAACGTGCTTACCAGCCTGACTCCCGGGCAGGTGTTGGTGGGCATCGTGCATCAGGCCCTGACGCGCCTGATGGGCGCAAAGAATGAAGCCCTGGATCTGGCCACGCAACCCCCGGCCGTCATCCTGATGGCCGGCCTGCAGGGGTCGGGCAAAACCACCACCAGCGGCAAACTGGCCAAATGGCTCAAGGAACAACAGCGCAAAAAAGTGTTGCTGGTGAGCTGTGACATTTATCGGCCAGCGGCCATCGAACAGCTCCATGTGCTGGCGCAAACCCTGGAAGTGGACTGGTTTCCCTCGGATCTGTCCCAGACTCCCACTGACATCGCCCGCGCCGCGCTGGATCATGCCCGGCGCCATTATCACGATGTGCTGATCGTGGATACCGCAGGACGTTTGGCCATCGACGAGGCCATGATGCAGGAAATCCAACAGTTGCACGCCGCGTTGCACCCCATCGAAACGCTCTTCGTGGTGGATGCCATGCAAGGTCAGGATGCCGTCAATACGGCACGTGCCTTTGGCGAAGCCTTGCCCCTCACCGGCGTCATCCTCACCAAACTGGATGGGGATGCCCGCGGTGGTGCTGCGCTCTCGGTGCGTCATGTTACCCAAAAACCAGTGAAATTCATCGGGGTGGGGGAAAAGCTCACCGGCCTGGAGGCTTTCCATCCAGAGCGCATGGCATCGCGCATTCTGGGCATGGGCGATGTGCTCTCCCTGATCGAAGAAGCTCACCGCACCGTGGACCGTGTGGAGGCGGAAAAGCTGGCGCAAAAAATCAAAAAGGGCCAGGGCTTTGATCTGGAAGACTTCAAAACCCAGTTACAGCAAATGAAAAAGGCCGGAGGCATCGGGGCCATGATGGACAAGTTACCGGCGCAACTCACGCGGGGTATGGCCGTCAACCAAGCGGTGGACGAGCGCTCTCTCAACCGGATCGAGGGCATCATCAACGCCATGACCCCCACCGAGCGACGTCACCCCGATCTGCTCAAGGCCTCCCGCAAGCGACGTGTGGCCACGGGAGCCGGCGTTTCGGTCCAGGAAGTGAATCGTCTGCTGGGTCAGTTCGAACAAATGCAGAAGATGATGAAGATGCTCTCCAAGGGAGGGCTGGGCAAAATGATGCGCGGCATGAAAGGCATGATACCGGGCCTGCATTGACCGGTTCATTTCGGCCCTGACGACGGTCCGGTGGCTAGACTCCCTGATCACTGGCCAACTTGGCAACAGACCGTTTAGCGCGCCTTGCGAAAGATGGTTTCTTCACCCCGGATGAGGCGGCCCATATTGGCGCGATGATGCGCCAGCAAGATCACGGCCAGTGCCAGCACCGTCCAGCGCAGCCAATCCTGATCCAGCAACAGCCAACCCAGCACGGGCGCAGTCAGTGCTGCACAGAGGGCGGACAAGGATGAGATCCGGGTAACACCCATCACCAGCAGCCAGACCATGAGGGTTGCCAGACCCAAAACCGGCTGCAAGGCCAGCAAGATACCCAGAGCGGTGGCCACTCCCTTGCCCCCCTTGAAGGCAAAAAACAGCGGATAGCCATGCCCCATGAACACGCCCAGCGCTGCCACTGCCGTGGCCTGTTGGTGCAGGGCCGGCAAGGGGTCCAGGTGTAAGGTCATCCATACGGCCAACCAACCCTTGAGCGCATCCCCCAGCAACACCAGCGCGGCGGCTGCGCGACTGCCCCCGCGCAACATGTTGGTGGCCCCCGGATTGCCCGAGCCAAAGGTTCGTGGATCGGGCAGACCCATCATCCGGCTGACTATCACCGCAAAGGACAGAGAGCCCATCAGGTAGGCCAGGATGGCAATCAATACGAGTGTCAGCATGAACAATTCCTTGAGACGAACCGTAGAACATCACCCACGGGGATGATGCTTTTGGTGCAGCAAGCGTAACCGCTCGCGCGCCACATGGGTATAGATCTGGGTGGTGGAAATATCTGCGTGGCCCAGCAGTAATTGGACGATGCGCAAGTCCGCTCCGTGGTTGACCAGATGGGTGGCAAAGGCATGGCGCAAGGTGTGAGGCGACAACGTGGCCACGATCCCCGCTTGCCGCGCATGGCGCTTGACGAGATACCAGAAGGCTTGGCGCGTCATGGCCTGCGCCTGGCGGGTTACAAACAGACTGGGGTGCGTGTGCCCCCCCAGCAGTTCCGGACGGGCTTGACCGAGATAGCGCTGCAGCCAGTCCCGCGCCTCTTCGCCCAAAGGTACCAGGCGCTCGCGCCCCCCCTTGCCCAACACCCGCACCAGACCACCATCCAGATCCAGGCCTGCCAAGGGTAAAGTCACCAGCTCCGTCACCCGCAAACCGGTGGCATAGAGCAGTTCCAGCATGGCCCGATCGCGTAGGCCCAAGGCTCCACTCACGTCAGGCGCCTGGAGCAGGCGTTCCACATCGGACTCCCCCAAAGAATGGGGCAGTAGGCTGGGCAAGTGCGGGAACTGAAGGTTGGCGGTGGGATCCTGCAGGCTTTGTCCGCTGCGCAACGCGTGGCGATAAAAGCGCCGCAAGGCCGACAGAGCCCGGCTTACGGAACGACTTCCCAGACGGTGAGAACGAAACACCCATCCCAGCCAGGACTGCAGGTGATGCGCTTGAACCTGATAGAGTCCCGGTGGGTCGGGTTGCTGTGCAAGCCAAAGAGAAAACTGGCGCAAATCGCGCCGGTAGCCCTCGAGGGTGTTCTGCGCCAAACCCTCTTCCAACCATAGCACATCACAAAAACGGTCGATGGCCTGCAACCCGGATGCGTCTTGAAGAGACATCCGCAGGAACACCCCTCCGGGTTAACCGGCCTTGGGTGCGGTGGCGGTGGTGCTGGAGCGCAAGACCAGCTTTTCGCGAATCCGGGCCGACTTGCCAGAACGATCACGCAGGTAGTACAGCTTGGCACGACGCACTGCGCCACGCCGTTTGACTTCGATGCTGGCAATCAAGGGAGACCAGGTCTGGAAGGTGCGTTCCACCCCCTCGCCCGAAGAAACCTTGCGTACGATGAACGAAG
>DAIDKJ010000163.1 GCA_027450105.1 Ferrovum sp. | reverse complement strand
CCTCGCGCATGCGCATGGGCACGTGGGACAGTTTGAGAAGCGCACGCCGTTCCTCGCCAAACTCGCCAATCAACTGGTCATCTGCCGTAAAAACCCGCAAGGGAATTTTGGGACGATAGTCCGTCATGGAGTCCAAACTGGGCAGATCCGGGTAGATCAAGGCCAGCACGAGCGCGACGATACCCGCCCCCACCAATCCGAGGGTGGCCAGAATCGCCAAGGGAAACATAAGGATACGAAAAGACATGGAGCACCCGATAGAAGGTCAGACTGCATTATAAGGCGTCCCTCGGCTACAATGTGAGGATGCAAACCCAGACCAATATATTTCTGATCGGGCTCATGGGCTCTGGAAAGACCACGGTGGGGCGGCTCCTTGCGCGCCGCCTGCATCTCAGTTTCGTCGATTCGGACCATGAAATCGAAGCCCACACGGGCGTTCGCATCAGTACGATTTTTGAAGTGGAGGGAGAATCCGGTTTTCGCCTGCGCGAAGCCGACATGATCGCCCGCCTCACCCAGCGCCAGGGAATCGTTCTGGCCACAGGCGGGGGCGCCATTCTCAACGTGCATACACGCCAGCTCCTGCAGGCGCGTGGACTAGTCATTTACCTGCGTGCAGATCCCGAGCAGCTGTGGCTGCGCACCCGTCACGACCGCCAACGTCCCTTGTTACAAACCGCTCACCCCAAGGCGCGTTTGCAGGAACTCTATGCGCAGCGTGACCCGCTCTACCGGGAAATCGCCCACCTGATCATCGATACCGGCCAGCAAAGCGTGCCACGTCTGGTCTCGCATCTGGAATCCGAACTGCGCCAATTCGCTTCCGCCGTCCCAAACGGCACCGGGACCACAGCCCCGCCCGCCGTGGAAGCTGCCGACACGGCCCCAGAACCTACCCTGCCATCCACCCAGCTCCCATGAAAACTCTCTGTGTCAATCTTGGCAAGGCCTCCTATCCGATTCACATTGGCCCGGATCTGCTCCAGCAACCGCAATGGATTCTTCCCCATCTGGCTCAACCCACCGCAGTCATCGTCACCAACACCACGGTCGGTCCACTCTATGTGTCCACCCTGCAGGGCACTCTGTCCCAGGCAGGGGTCCACACCCTGGTAATCACCCTGCCCGATGGAGAAGCCCATAAAACCCGCACTGCCCTGAACCAGATTCACGATGACATGCTGGCCCACCGGTGCGAACGTAAAACCACCGTCATCGCTCTCGGCGGAGGGGTGATCGGGGATGTAGCAGGTTTTGCCGCAGCTACTTACCTGCGCGGCATACCCCTGATACAAATCCCCACGACCTTGCTCGCCCAGGTGGACTCTTCGGTGGGTGGTAAAACCGGTATCAATCACCCTCTGGGCAAGAATTTACTGGGCGCTTTCCATCAACCTGCTCTGGTGCTGGCCGACACCAGCACACTGGACACGTTGCCGGAGCGCGAATTTCGTTCCGGGGTGGCCGAGATCATCAAATACGGCCTGATTCGGGATTTGCCTTTTTTGCACTGGTTGGATCAGCATCTGGACGCCCTCATGGCCCGACACCCCGAAACCCTGGCCCAAGCCATCGAGCGTTCTTGTAGCAATAAAGCAGAAGTCGTGGCAGAGGATGAATTTGAAACCACGGGGGCCCGTGCGTTACTCAACCTGGGACACACCTTCGGACACGCCATCGAAACCGGTGCCGGTTATGGCGTCTGGCTGCATGGCGAGGCCGTGGCCGCCGGGACATTGCTGGCCGCCGACCTGTCCCATCGCCTGGGCTGGCTCGCCCACGCGGATCTCGCCCTGATCGAGGCTCTAATGCGCCGCGCAGGACTGCCTCTGCAGGCGCCCAATCTAGGGCCGGAACGCTACCTGGAACTCATGGCTTCGGATAAAAAGGTGGCTGCAGGAGCCATCCGCTACGTGTTGCTGGAACGACTGGGACAAGCCAAACTGACGGCTCAAGTGGATCCGGCACTTGTCCAACAAATCCTGACCCCGGGAAGGGGGCGTTTCATCTCCCAAACGAGCACACTCGGTCCAGCCCCGGAATCTCTTGTTTAGGGATGGGTACAGGCGGACCGCACTCAGGCGCATCACACTGGTATTGATCCCCGTGGCGGATGGCTGTATCATCCTATGCCCGGTGCGTCACGTACAGCCCTGCCCTTCGTGAAGGTTTGACTTCAACGCCCCCCCGCTCTTGAACACTTGAACGCAGAGGTTATTCGATTGAACCAGCCTTCCTCTCCTCCGTCCCGTCAGGGTCTGTATGATCCTGCCCATGAACATGACGCCTGTGGCGTGGGCTTTGTTGCCCATATCAAAGGTCTGAAAAGCCACGAGATCATTGCCCAGGGGCTACAGATTCTGGAAAACCTGTCCCATCGGGGAGCCACAGGGGCAGACCCTCTGGCGGGAGATGGTGCGGGAATTTTGATTCAAATGCCGGATGCCTTTTTGCGGGCTGAATCCGCCCTTTTGGGAATCACCCTGCCGCCCGCTGGCGAGTATGCCGTGGGCATGGTGTTTCTGCCCCAAGAGGCCAAGGCGCGTGCCTTCTGTGAAGAAATGCTCACGCGCTGCGCCACCGAAGAGGGCCAGAGAGTCCTGGGCTGGCGGGATGTTCCCACGGACAACCACAGCCTGGGGGACAGCGTCAAACAGGTGGAACCCGTCATTCGTCAGCTGTTTTTGGCCAGCGGACCAAACTGTCCCGACCAAAATCATTTTGAACGCAAGCTCTTTGTGCTGCGCAAACGCGCGGAACACGCCGTGCTGCAACAGGGCATCGATCGCAAGCAGTTTTATCTGCCTTCCCTGTCTTCCCGTACCCTGATCTATAAAGGCATGCTCCTGGCGGATCAAGTGGGCAAGTACTATCTGGATTTATCGCAACCTGCCATGGTTTCAGCCTTGGCCCTGGTACACCAACGGTTTTCCACCAACACGTTCCCTACCTGGGATCTGGCACATCCGTTTCGCATGATCGCGCACAACGGGGAAATCAACACCCTCCGCGGCAATGTCAACTGGATGGCCGCCCGTCGCGGCACCATGGCGTCCACGCTCCTGGGCGATGATCTGCAAAAAATCTGGCCCCTGATCATGGAAGGGCAGTCCGACTCCGCCAGTTTCGACAATGCCCTGGAGCTTCTGGTTGCAGGGGGGTATTCCCTGGTGCAGGCCATGACCATGCTGATCCCCGAGGCCTGGGCTGGAAACCCGCTCATGGACGAAGGCCGTCGCGCCTACTACGAATATCATGCAGCCCTGATGGAACCCTGGGATGGTCCCGCTGCCGTGGCCTTTACCGATGGCCGCCAAATTGGCGCCACCTTGGACCGCAATGGATTGCGCCCGGCACGCTATTTGCAAACCAGCGATGATCTGGTGCTGATGGCCTCCGAAATGGGGGTTCTGGACATCCCGCAGCATAAGATTGTCAAAAAATGGCGTCTGCAACCGGGCAAAATGTTCCTGATCGACCTGGAGCAGGGGCGCATCATCAGTGACGTCGAGGTCAAACAACAGCTCTCCAGCGAGCATCCCTATCGGGCATGGCTTCAGTCTACCCAGACCCGCATCGAGGATTTGCCTGCTCCTGCCCAGGCGCAGGCTCCCAGCCCGTGGGCCCTGCTGGATCGCCAACAGGCCTTTGGTTTCACCGAAGAAGAACTCAA
>DAIDKJ010000162.1 GCA_027450105.1 Ferrovum sp. | reverse complement strand
AGGCCCTCTGGATGGGCGTGCCCGTCCTCACCTTACAGGGCAACAGCTTCATCTCCCATGTGGGAGAGTCCATGCTCCATAACACCGGCCTACCCGAGTGGATCGCCCAGGGTCAGGAAGACTACCTCGCCAAGGCCGTCACCTCCGCCCATAACCTCCAGGACTTGGCTACCCTGCGCTCCTCCCTGCGCCAACGCCTGCAGCACTCCCCACTGTTCGACGCTCCACGCTTCACACAGCATTTCCAACAGGCCCTGCAAACCCTGTGGCAACGCTTCCTCAATCCAGACAACGGCCTCACCGGGCATACTCACCCCATATCTACACACGCCGCTGCTCACGTCCTACCACAACCATGAACCAGACCGACACCCTCTTCCAGCAAGCCCTCGCCCTGCACCAGCAAGGCCAACTCCACAACGCCGCTACCCTCTACCAACAGGTCCTGCGCCTTCATCCCAATCACTTCGATGCCCTGCACCTCTTAGGCGTCATCACCGCTCAGTCCGGTCAAACCCAGCAAGCCCTCGCCCTCATCGGCCAGGCCATCGCCCTCAACCCCTCTCACCCACAGGCCCACTTCAACTACGCACGTGCTTTCCATCAACTGGGACAACTCGACCTAGCGGCGACTTATTATGAAAAAGCCATCGCGCTTGACCCCCATCAGGCCGATGCCCACAATAACTTATGTTCAATCCTGTACCAGTTAAAACGCCTCGATGAAGCACTCGTTAGCGTAGAACGCGCGCTCATTCTCGCTCCAGAAATGGCGCAGGCGCATAACAACCGCGGGTTGATCCTTAATGATTTGCACCGCTTTCACGAGGCCCTGAGTAGTTATGATCGGGCGCTTTCCCTGAATCCAGAATTTGCAGAATGCCATTACAATCGGGGCAATACCCTGCGCGAACTCAATCAGTTTGAAGCCGCCAAAGCAAGCTTCCGACGTGCTATCGACATCAGGCCCGATTATGCCAAAGCTCACAATAACTATGGATATGCGCTTTTTGAAACGCTGTGCTTAGATCAGGCCGAACATCACTATCAACTTGCTCTGGCCATAAATCCTGATTTGGCAGACGCGCACATCAATCTTGCGGTGCTATACCTGTTGACCGGAAGATTCCAACTGGGGTGGAAAGAATATGAGTGGCGCTGGAAACTGGACACCTTGGAACTATACAGTCCCCAGCAACGCTTTACTCAACCCCTCTGGTTGGGCCATGAACCCCTGGCCGGAAAAACCATCCTGCTACACGCCGAACAGGGGCTTGGAGATACTTTGCAATTCTGCCGTTATGCTCGCCTGGTGACGGACCTGGGCGCACAGGTTATTCTGGAAGCGCAAGCACCTCTTGTGCCTTTGCTCTCCAGACTCAACAAAGGAACGCCGTGTATCGCACAGGACGATCAACTCCCCCACTTCGACCACCATTGTCCGCTCATGAGCCTACCTTTGGCGTTCAAAACCACATTGGATACCATCCCTGACCAAGCTGGTTATCTCAACAGCGATCCTCAGAGGGTAGCGCGCTGGCAATCGCGCCTAGGACAATACTCCAAGCCCCGCATCGGTTTGAGCTGGCGGGGAAATCCAGCTCATCGCAACGACCATCATCGGAGCATCTCGCTCAAAGCTCTATTGGAAATGCTGCCAACCCATTTTCAATATGTCAGTCTGCAAAAAGATCTGCTCCCAGTGGATCATGAAACACTTGCAGCATTCCCGAACGTGCTGCATTTTGAACAAGAAATCTCCGACTTCGACGATACAGCCGCTTTATGCGAACTCATAGACCTCATCATCAGCATTGACTCCAGCGTGGCCCATCTGGCTGGTGCCCTAGGCAAACCGGTGTGGATATTACTACCCAAAGCTCCTGATTGGCGCTGGTTGCTGGATCGCTCGGATACCCCCTGGTATCCCAGTGCAACCTTGTATCGACAGACTGAACCGATGCAGTGGGATGCCGTATTTCAACAAGTCAGCCATGACCTGCAAGTCCTGTTTTCTGACTGCTGGCAGCCACAACGACCATGAAATCTTCCTTGGAAAAGCTCTTCCCTATCTCGTTCAAGGACAAGATGCCCGGTGATCCCATTAACCGTGGTTCTCACCGGAACACCGGACCATGACTGAGTCGATCCCCTTGCCTCAATCCCCAAGTCCCTCTGGGTTTGTCGACCCTGAGACACGCGATTTGGAAGAAGGCGCCGTGCTTTTTAAAAATGGTCACTTCGACGCGGCCGAAGCGCTTTACCGCACCATTTTGAAGAAAAGCCCCCATCATTCCGGAGCCAATCATCGTCTCGGGATCCTCGTCCTAGGATCAGGTCGGCCCGGTCATGCGGTTGAATTCTTTATGAAGGCCTTGCGTAACCAGCCCCTGGAATATACTTTCTGGTTCAGCGCCATAGAAGCACTCATTAAATCCAGCCAGTTTGAAAACGCACGCCAACTTCTGGCGCTGGCCCATCAACAAGGTCTGCAACACCCCCAGTTGCAAGCCTGGCAACAGCGCTTAGAGCATATTGCCCATCTATTTTCTCTGGAGCATCCGCAACACTGGCCGATTCTGGAACCCATGGCCATTCAACTGTCTCAACGTTTCCCTGATCTTCCCCAAGTATGGAATGTTCTTGGTACACTCTATCTGCAAACTCGTCGCTCTGGATTAGCGGGTCAAGCCCTGCAAAATGCACTCGCCATCGACTGCTTGAACCCAGTGTACTGGAGCAATTTTGGCGTTGCTTGTTACAGCGAAAATCGCTACGAAATTGCTGTAACAAGCTATCGTCAGGCCATCGCTCTTTCGCCTGAATTTTCTCGGGCCTATAACAATCTGGGCAATGCACTCAAAAAGCTGCTTCGCTCTGCAGAAGCCGCAGAGGCCTTCCAGAAGGCGCTCGATCTCAGTCCCGAGGATGCCGATGTATGGGTCAATTTGAGCAATGTGCTCATCGATCAGGGCAACCATCAACGGGCCATTCATCACTGCGAGCAGGCATTGGCGTTATCTCCTCATCATGTTGCGGCGCATAACAATCTGGCTCTGACCCATTTTGCCCTCGGTGATCTGAGCACGGCACAAACCGAAATCGATATTGCCCTTGGATTGGATCCACGATCAGAAAATGCCCATGTCAATAAGTCTAGTTTATGTATCGAGTTGAAACAGTTCGGTGATGCGCTATTCCATGCAGATGCAGCCTTGAGCATCAATCCGAAACTCGCCGAGGCCCTGAACAACCGAGGGTTTATCCATGAATTGACCGGTCGGTTAAAATTGGCCGAGGCAGATTTCCGACAGGCCATTCACACTGACAGCAACTTTTTGATGGCCTATAGCAACCTGTTTCTGCTCCAGAATTATGCCGATGCCATGCCCCTGGAAAGCCTTCTGGGTGAGCTGTGCGCTTACGGTGAACTGGTGAGTGAACTGGCCTCCCAGGCCCCGCATCCGGACTGGTCCTCCACTTCCAGTCCTTCCAGCCTGCAGAACCTTGCTGCGACTGCGCCCTCACGCATCGGTTTCGTCTCGGGGGATTTTAGAGAACATCCCGTGGGATTCTTTCTGGAGTCCGTCCTGCAACATCTGGACCGTACCCAGTTCCAGTGCTTCGCCTATCCCACCACACCCAAGGAAGATGCCGTCACCCAGCGTCTGCGCCCCCTG
>DAIDKJ010000161.1 GCA_027450105.1 Ferrovum sp. | reverse complement strand
GGTGCACCCCCGGAATTTGCCGCCTTTTTGCAACTGCATTTGATGATCCTCAACGACGAGACCTTGTCCCAGGTTCCACGTACCTTGATCGAACAACAGGGGTGCAATGCCGAATGGGCTTTGAAGCAGCAGATGGATTTGCTCATCGAACAATTCGAGCAGATCGAGGACAGCTACCTGCGGGAGCGCAAGGAGGATGTCATTCAGGTGGTAGAGCGCCTGCTCAAGGCGCTCATCGGACAACCCAGAGCCCTGATGACGGACAAGAAAGCCGATTCGGACAGCATTCTGGTGGCGCACGATTTGAGCCCAGCGGACATGATGCTGTTCAAACAGCAAACTTTTCAGGCGTTCATCACCGATATGGGCGGAGCCACCTCGCATACCGCCATTCTGGCGCGCAGTCTGGGAATTCCTTCCGTGGTGGCTCTGCACCATGCCTGGGCCATGATCCGGGAGGGCGAACCCATGATCGTGGATGGCATGAATGGCGTCATCCTCGTCAACCCGGACCCCCTGGTACTGGCCGAATATCGCCTCAGGCAAGAACAATGGACGCTGGAACGACAGAAGCTGAAGCGCCTGCGCACCACCCGGGCCACCACATTGGATGGCACGGCGGTGGAGCTACTGGCCAACATCGAATCACCCGATGATGTGGATGCCGTGAAAAAAAGCGGGGCCACGGGCATTGGACTGTACCGCAGCGAATTTCTGTTCATGAACCGCCGCGACCCACCGGGGGAAGAGGAGCAGTTCAATGCCTACCGTCGGGTGGCCGAGGCCCTGCGCCATCAGGTGGTCACCATCCGGACCCTGGACATTGGCGCCGACAAACCGCTGGAGTCCTCATCCAAGGTGAACGCCTTGAATCCCGCCCTGGGGTTGCGCGCCATCCGTTACTGCCTGTCTCAACCGCGTCTGTTTTTGACGCAATTGCGGGCTATTTTGCGCGCCTCTTCCTTTGGACGGGTCCACCTGTTATTGCCCATGCTCTCCAATGGCGTGGAGCTGAATCAGGCCCTGGCCCTTCTGGAACAGGCCAAGACCGAACTGCGTCAGGAAGGACTGCCCTATCAGGAGGATCTGCCAGTGGGCGGCATGATCGAGGTCCCTGCGGCCGCACTGGCCCTGCCCTTGTTCATCGACAAACTGGATTTTCTGTCCATCGGCACCAACGATCTGATTCAGTACACCCTGGCCATCGACCGCACGGATGATACGGTGGCGCACCTGTATGACCCCATGCATCCCGCGGTGTTGAATTTGGTCTCGCAAACCATTCGCAGCGCACAAAAGGCTAATATTCCCGTGGCGCTCTGTGGCGAAATGGCTGGCGACCCGGAGCTAACCCGGTTACTGCTCGGTTTTGGCCTGCGTCAATTTTCCATGCATCCCGCCTATTTGCCGGACGTGAAACAAATCATCCTCAAAACCAGCCTGCCCGACTTGCAGCCCTTGACCCGCAAAATTCTTGCCACCTATGAGGCGGAGCGCCTGCAAGAACTGGTGCAACGACTCAATCAATGGACTTGCTAAGCGCCTGGTGCCCGGGCCCCTCAGGGCTTACTCCATAGCGCAGGCGATACGTCTGCACCCGGTCCAGGTGGGAGGCCAGCGTGGCATCCCGTTGCAAGTGTTCCAGCAGATGATCCAGTGTGGCAATACTCACCACCGGAATACCCTGGGCCACGCTCACTTCCTGACTGGCAGACAGGTTTCCCGTGCCCCGTTCCATGCGATCCAGGGCCGTCACCACACCCACCGCCCGGGCCCCTGCCTGAACCAGGCAGTGCACCGACTCGCGCACCGAAGTCCCGGCAGAAATCACATCATCCACAATGAGCGCACGTCCCACGGGAGGAGCGCCCACCAAGGCTCCCCCTTCCCCGTGATCCTTGACTTCCTTGCGGTTATAGCAAAAGGGCACATCGCGCCCTTGTTCGGCCAGGGCCATGGCCACTCCGGCCACCAGAGGAATGCCTTTATAGGCAGGGCCAAAGAGAAAATCGAAGGAAATGTTGCAATCCAGGATGGTTTCGGCATAGAACGCACAGAGCTGACGCAGGGCAGACCCGGTGTTGAACAGGCCGGCATTGAAGAAATAGGGCGACGTGCGCCCCGCCTTGGTGACGAACTGGCCGAAGCGGATTACCTGCTGGCGAATGGCAAAGTCGATGAAACGGGTATGAAAATCGGTCATGATGGCGTGCTGAAAAGGTCCAAAATGCCCTCAGCATAGCATGCACAGCTCTGGGCCACAGCCTCCCCACAACCCAGCTCAGACCGGGGCGTGCCCTTCATGGCACTGGCCTGGGCTTGCTTTTCCCAAGCCCACCGGAGCATGATGCGCCATGCGCGTTCACACCCCGCCCTCCTGGCTCCGTTCCCTCACCCATCCCCACCTGCGCACGCTGCTCTTGCTGGGATTTTCCTCGGGTCTGCCCCTGGCGCTCTGCGGCTCGACCCTGCAGGCCTGGTTGACCACCGCAGGCGCTTCCTTGCAAACCCTGGGTTGGCTCACACTGGTGGGACTTCCCTACACCTGGAAGTTTGTCTGGGCACCCTTCATGGACCGTTTCATCGTTCCCTTTCTGGGGCGGCGCCGTGGCTGGATCTTTCTGACCCAGGCCCTCCTGATGGGGCTCATCCTGACGCTAGGACACAGCGCCCCCGCCACCCAACCCCTGCGCATCGCCCTGCTGGCTTTCCTGCTGGCCTTTGTCGCGGCGTCCCAGGATATCGTTATCGATGCCTATCGGGCCGATCTGCTGCCCCCGCAAAGACGCGGACCCGGTGCCGCTGCCAGTGTACTGGGATACCGCCTGGCCATGCTGGTTTCTGGGGCCCTGGCGCTGATTTTGGCGGGTCATTGGGGATGGGTACGCACCTACACCCTGATGGCCGGACTCATGGGGCTGGGTTTGCTCACCACCGTGCGTGCGCCCGAACCCGCACATCGCGAAGCCGGCCCCATTTCCTTGCGCCAGGCGGTGGTGGAGCCCCTGCGGGAATTTCTCCAGCGACCCCAGGCCTTGAGCTGGCTGGGGGTCATCCTGCTCTTCAAACTGGGGGATGCCTTGGCAGGCGCCCTCTCCTCCACGTTTCTCATCCGTGGGGTAGGGTTTTCCATCGTGGAAGTGGGGATGGTGAATAAAGGGATCGGCCTGATGGCCACCTTGCTGGGTGCAACGCTGGGAGGCGTCCTGATGACCCGCTGGGGACTGTATGCTGCGCTCTTGCGTTTTGGGCTGTTGCAAAACGCCGTGACCCTCTGTTTTTGCGCCCTGGCCTGGAAGGGGCATGACCTGGGATGGATGGTGGGCGCCGTCTTTCTGGATAATCTGGGCTCGGGCATGGGTACCACGGCTTTTACCGCCCTGCTCATGAGTTTGTGCCACGCCCGATTCAGCGCCACCCAGTTTGCCCTGCTCTCGGCGCTGGCCGCCATGGGTCGCGTCTATGTGGGGCCGCTGGCAGGGTTTTTGGCGGCCCAGTGGGGTTGGCCCCTGTATTATGTGTTTGCCACATTGGCCGGGATTCCTGCCCTCCTGTTGCTGGGGCGTTTACGGCCGGCGCTATTGCGGCTGGATGCGATAGATGGCGAGGCTGCCCCGCAGATTGGGAAATAGACCCACGGGAGTGCCTTGGGCGCCCATCACCAGGCGCTGGACCACCCGGGCACCGATCCGGCTGCACAGCGCCTCGCAATCCTGCAAAGTGCATAGAT
>DAIDKJ010000160.1 GCA_027450105.1 Ferrovum sp. | reverse complement strand
CGTTCATCCGTTCATCCGTTCATCCGTTCATCCGTTCATCCGTTCATCCGTTCATCCGTTCATCCGTTCATCCGTTCTTCTGTTCTTCTGTTCTTCCGTTCGTCCGTTCATCCTTTCGTCCATACCTATGCCAATCTACCCATAAGGTGGCTGGCTGCTGGATTCCTGCCTTATCGAGGCTCGTTGAGTGGAATAGGACAGTATCTGAATTCGGATCACTTCCCATCCGTCCAGCGGTGCGGTAACACGGCAACACCCTGGGCGGCACCATCTTGCGAAACTTCCAGTGTGAGGCATTGTGCCGCAAAATCGTACACGTGCAACCCTTTCTCGCATGCCAGGAAAGCGGCAATATGGTATTTGCCTTTCATGAGCGGGATCTGTGGAAAAACTACTGTAGCCTGCCCCCTTCCTTGAGTATCCACGTTCAACGTAGCCCCGTCGAGGGTGGAGATCACGCTGCTCACCGCCATTCCGGCTGCATTCTCGATTCCCAGTGCCACACTGGGCTGTGGCAGCAATGGGTCCAGCATAAATTCAACCGTGATGGACAGCGTACTGACCAGGGATTGGACCTGCAAGCAGGGGCCGCTGGTCTGATCGCAGTGTCCATGCACGGCAAGGATGCGCCCGGCCGAAGCAGGGGCCCTGCCGGAGCCGTGGAAGCTCTCGCCTGCCGGGTGACCTATGGAGGCTGGGGCAATGCGTGGAGAGGATTCAAGCGCCAGAGCCGTGTTGTAGGCACTGGTCACGCTCGTTGCTGCGTCGAGCCTGTGCAGTCGGCCCTGTTCCAGCCACACGGCCCGCTTGCACAACACATCGATCTGGTACAGGGAATGGGAACAGAACAGAATCGTCTTCCCCGCGTCTTTCAAGGCCATGATGCGATCAAAGGACTTGCGGGCAAATGCGCCATCTCCCACGGACAAGGCTTCATCGATCACCAGAATGTCCGGATCCACACTGGTGGCGATGGAAAAGGCCAGGCGCACAAACATTCCGGAAGAATAGGTCTTGACGGGCTGATCGATAAACAACCCGATATCGGCAAAGGCCACAATGTCGTCAAAGCGGGCATCGATTTCCTCGGTGCTCAGGCCCAGTACGCAGGCGTTGAGGTAGACGTTTTCCCGGCCGGTAAATTCCGGGTTGAAACCAGCCCCCAGTTCCAGCAAGGCCGCAACCCGCCCATACGTTTCCACAGACCCGTGAGAGGGGGAAAGCGTGCCGCAAAGAATCTGCAGCAAGGTGGATTTGCCTGCGCCATTGCGGCCGATGATGCCCAGGACTTCGCCTTTTTGGATCTCGAAGGAGACCTCCTTCAGGGCCCAGAACTCCTTGTAGTAAGGCTTGGCCTCTCGCCCTGCCAGTCTGGAGAAGTGGGGCAGGATGAACTGCTTCAAGCGGTCGCGGGGGGTATCGTAGATGTGGTAGCACTTGCCGAGGTTGCTTGCCCGGATGGCGATGGCGTCAGAGGACATCCGCAAAACCCTTTCTGGTTTTCTGAAACCATGCAAAACCTGCCCAGGCAGTGGCCAGTGCTGCTCCCGCATAGACGAGCAGGCCGGAAAAATCAGGCAGGTGACCCCAGATCAGAACCTCGCGCATCTGTTCGATGATGAAGGTGAGAGGGTTCATCAACAGGATAGGACGCAGGGCGGCCGGTACTGCACTGGCCGGATAGAACACGGGAGAAAGGAACATCAGCACGGTGGTGAGGATGCCGATGGTCTGGCCCACATCCCGCATGAATACTCCCAAGGAAGCCAGCATCCAGGAAATGCCCAGCGTGAACACCACCAGAGGCAGCATTACGAGGGGAGTGAATAGTGCCGTCCAAGGCAGATACCCGTTGAACAGCATGAATGCGGCAAGCAGCACGCCAATACTTACAAGACTGTGGAACAGCGCCGCACCCAAGGCAATGACCGGCAATATCTCCAGGGGGAAAATCACTTTCTTGACGTAGTTGACATTTGCAAGAATCAGGCTGGGCGCACGGTTGGCAACTTCGCTGAACAGATTGAGCACGATCATGCCCGCAAACAGCACCACGGCAAACTGGGTCTTGCTGTCGTCCGTCCCGCCCCAGCGGGACTTGAAGATCACGGAAAACACGACGGTGTAGACGGTGAGCATGAAGACGGGATGCAGGAAGGACCAAAGCAACCCCATCACGGAACCCTTGTAGCGACCGATGATCTCGCGGCGTGTCATCTGGAAGATGAGTTCGTGGTTGCGCCACAGGCTTCTACCAAGCGCCGGGAGAGAAGTGGGCTGTGCGGCGTGCGGATCGATGTGCGTGAAGTGCATGCTCATGGTGTTAGGCGGCAAACTTCCTCGGTGAGGCCTTCGATGGACGATTATACACGGCGAGCTGTGCAGGGCAGGATGGCAACGGTCGCTTTCAAATATTGGTATAATCTTCCAGAAACTGTTTGTAACACGAGAATCCTGAATGCGCTGCAATGTGGTTTTTTTCGCGCGCATCTGCACGGCGTTAGTGCGCTTGTGGCCACAGAGATTCTCCACTAGTGAGCTAGCTTTGATGTGTGGAACGGGGTGGCAAGAGTCATGTGGCATCAAACGTCGAATGGGGCAAAAAACTTTTCCTTCCGATTTCTTCGTCCATGGTCTTCAATGCCCGCGGCCTGTGGTGTTGTTCTGCGTGGCGCTTTTTTATCCGTCCTCTTTTTTCTAACCTTCGGTGCCGGCGCTGCATTTGGTGCTAGCGCTATCGGGAACACCTACAATGGGGTCACGGGTGTCATGTCCCTGCCTGCCGTTCAAGTCGGCTCGGGGGTCTACGCGGTCACCTTCCTCAATACAGCGGTGAGTTCCGGGGGGCTTGCCTTTGCGTTGACAGGTATAGATGAGAATACCTATCCCGGTCAACTTAGATTCCTGCTGTTTTCTCCGGGGACACTGGGGACCTTGGGGACACCAATATCCACGGGGCTTCCCGTGTCCCCCCGAGGCTCGTGGACCATCATGAATTCCGAGAACTCCGGCAACCTTGTCAGCCACTGTATTTCAACGTTTGGAAAATCCGGGCTATTTTTCCATGGCGCGTATTGATTATGGCACCGTTACCTGGCCTGGTGACATCGACATTGCGCCAGAAACGCTCTACGAGTTTTCAGTTCCCTTGCCTGACTGAGTTGCGAGGCGTAGTACGGACGGGTTGAGGGGTGCACTCAATCATTTTTAGCGGTTTGACTTTGCCGTCACGTTCGTCCTCGTGGGCGTGATGGCTGCGCTTTCCGTTTACGTGCGCCCAGAAGGCGGTCTTGCGCGCATGTCGCGACCGGATCGCTGCCTCGAAGGTCACGTGTGACTCCAGTGGAAGTAAATCAACGCCTGTAGCGGCGATCTCCCGCAACCGCACCCAGTAGCGGGCAGCGTGCCCATAGGCGCGAGCATAGGCGCGAGTCAGGATGGCATTGAGCAGTGCCCTGTAGATGGCGGCTTCGCCACGCAAGCGCCGATGGCTCTTCTTTCTTTGTATTCCTGATGCAAGTCCACAGCCTGATCAATAGCCTTCTGCAGGGTTTTCTTGGTACTGCCACCAAACAGAATAATCAACGCCTCTCCTTCCCGGGCCAGATTAATACGACCCTTAATGTAGTCCACTTGCCGATTCGTATCAGCATATGTATCTACGAGTACCGGCATGTCTTGCATCATGGCCAAGATTTTGGCGCGGGAGAAGCGGGCTGATAGGGTGCCCCCCTGT
>DAIDKJ010000159.1 GCA_027450105.1 Ferrovum sp. | reverse complement strand
GGGCAAACACGGGGCGCATCACCAGCCCCGAATGATAGACGAATTGATTGAGACGCTCGCGGTAAGACTCCATATCACCGATGGGATGTGTGGCAACGCCACTATCCATGGCGGCCTGAGCCACCGCCGAGGCGATTTTGACGATCAGGCGGGGATCAAACGGCTTTGGGATCAGATACTCCGGGCCAAAGGCCATGGGTTGACTGCCATAGGCTTCTGTGACGATGTCGGATTGTTCGGCCCGAGCCAAGTCGGCAATGGCGCGCACTGCGGCGACTTTCATGGCCTCGTTGATGGTGGTGGCGCCCACATCCAGAGCGCCCCGAAAGATGAAGGGAAAACACAGGACATTATTGACCTGATTGGGATAATCCGAACGTCCGGTGGCCACGATGGCGTCTTGCCGAACGGCATGGACTTCTTCAGGCAGAATCTCGGGTTCCGGGTTGGCCAGGGCAAAAATCAGGGGCTTGGCGGCCATTTGACGCACCATATCCGGTTTGAGAACCTTGCCTGCAGATAACCCTAAAAAGATATCCGCGTGGGCAATGACTTCGGCCAAAGTGCGCGCCGAGGTTTCCTGACAATAGCGTGCCTTGTTGGGGTCCATCAGCTCAGTACGGCCCGTATAGACAACACCGGCCAGGTCGGTGACGAGAATGTTTTGGCGTGGCATGCCCATAGCCACCAGCATGTCCAGGCAGGATAGCGCTGCCGCTCCCGCACCAGAGGCCACCAAACGGACCTGATCGATGCGCTTGCCCACCACCTCCAACCCATTGAGCACGGCAGCACCCACGATGATGGCGGTGCCATGTTGATCATCGTGAAACACCGGGATCTTGAGGCGCTCCCGCAGGCGCCGTTCCACCTCAAAACATTCCGGTGCCTTGATATCTTCCAGATTGATCCCGCCAAAGGTGGGTTCCAGGGCGGCAATGGCATCCACCAGTTTGTCCACATTGGTTTCGTTCAGTTCGATGTCAAAACAGTCGATGCCAGCAAATTTTTTGAACAGGACGGCTTTGCCTTCCATCACGGGTTTGGCTGCCAAAGGGCCAATGGATCCCAGGCCTAAAACGGCGGTGCCATTGGTGACGACGCCCACAAGATTGGCGCGGCTGGTGAGAAAACGCGCTTCCCCGGGATTGTCCACGATGGCCTCGCAGGCTGCTGCCACCCCGGGACTGTAGGCCAGGGCGAGGTCCGTTTGGGTGGCCATGGGTTTGGTGGCAGCGATTTCCAATTTCCCGGCAGTGGGATAGCGGTGGTAGTCCAGCGCGTTTTTGCGTAAATCTTCCAGCATGACTTCCTCTCAGTACGACCTCAAAGCGTCGACAGGTTATTCGATGGGGCCAGGATTCAAAAGATCCTGAAGGCGCTATGTTAAACTTTGTGGATTGATTAAGCGAGGGACCTATCCATGTCAGGGAACACCTTGGGCCGGCTGTTTTGCGTGACCTCCTTCGGCGAAAGCCATGGACCGGCCATTGGTTGCGTGGTGGATGGCTGCCCGCCTGGAATGCCTTTGGCACAGGCGGATATTCAGGCAGAACTGGACCGGCGTAAGCCGGGCACTTCGCGCCATGTCACGCAACGGCGCGAGTTGGATCAAGTGGAGATTCTGTCGGGTGTATTTGAAGGCGTTACCACAGGAACGCCCATTGCCCTGCTGATTCGCAACCAGGATCAACGCAGTCATGACTATGACCAGATTGCACAGGCTTTTCGGCCGGGGCATGCCGACTATACCTATCTGCAAAAATATGGCCTGCGGGATCATCGTGGAGGGGGGCGGGCTTCGGCTCGGGAGACTGCGGTTCGCGTTGCCGCCGGGGCCATCGCCAAGAAATGGCTGAAGCAACGCTATGGGGTCGTGGTAAGGGGCTATTTGGCGCAACTGGGACCGGTGAATATTCCGTTCCATGCCTGGTCAGAAGTCGATCAAAATCCCTTCTTTGCCCCCAATGCCGCGCTGGTACAAACGCTGGAGGATTATATGGACGCCCTGCGCAAGTCGGGTGATTCCATTGGCGCCAGGATCGAGGTCATTGCCAGCGGGGTTCCTCCAGGCTGGGGTGAGCCGGTCTATGACCGGCTGGACGCTGAAATTGCTTACGCCATGATGAGCATCAATGCGGTCAAGGGGGTGGAAATTGGCGATGGGTTTGCCTGTGTCTCGCAGAAGGGGACCGAGCATGGGGATGAAATGACCCCCCAAGGGTTTTTGTCCAACCATGCGGGCGGGGTGTTGGGGGGAATCTCCACAGGTCAGGAGATTCGTGTCAGCCTGGCCATCAAGCCCACCTCCAGCATTCGTCTGCCGCGACAGTCGTTGAATCAGGAGGGATCCCCGCAGATGGTGCAAACCACCGGGCGCCATGATCCCTGTGTGGGAATCCGTGCCACTCCCATTGCCGAGGCCATGTTGGCGCTCATCCTGGCCGATCATGCTTTGCGCCATCGCGCACAGAATGCGGATATAACCCCCCCCCTGCCGCCTATTCCGGCCCACCCCTGACCTATCCTGCCCCAGAATTTTCCATGGGGCGTGTTTGTTCAGTGGGTGGCGCGTATGTCATAATTTAAGGTCCCTAATCAGGTTGAACGGTCATGACCCCTTTGACGCTCTACGAAAAACTCTGGCGGACCCACGTGGTGCGTCAGGAATCCGATGGCACCGCGCTGATCTACATCGATCGCCATCTGGTCCATGAAGTCACCAGCCCTCAAGCTTTTGAGGGCCTGCGCCTGGCAGGTCGCTCTTTGTGGCGCAAGAATTCCATTCTGGCAACGGCCGATCACAACACCCCCACCACCCAGCAAACGGTGATTGCCGATCCCGTGTCGCGCCTTCAAGTGGATACGCTGGACGCGAATTGTGCGCGCTATGGACTGACAGAATTCCCCATGGGGGATCATCGCCAGGGCATCGTGCACGTCATCGGGCCCGAGCAGGGAGCCACTCTGCCCGGAATGACCGTCGTCTGTGGGGATTCCCACACCAGTACTCACGGCGCTTTTGCGGCCTTGGCCTTTGGTATTGGCACCTCGGAAGTGGAGCATGTGATGGCCACCCAAACCCTGGTGGCGCGTCCTTCCAAAACCATGCGTGTCCAGGTGGACGGTCAACTTCCCTTGGGGGTGACGGCCAAGGATGTCGCTTTGGCCATCATTGCCAAAATTGGCACTGCCGGTGGTACGGGGCATGCGATCGAATTTGCCGGAGAGGCCATTCGTGGCTTGTCCATGGAAGGGCGCATGACCTTATGCAACATGGCGATCGAAGCTGGGGCCAGGGCCGGTCTGGTGGCCGCTGACGAGATCACTTTTGCCTATTTGAAAGGGCGTCCTTATGCGCCGCAGGACAAGCATTGGTCCCTTGCGCTCGATTACTGGCGTACGCTGCACAGCGACGAAGGGGCCGTTTTCGACCGCGATCTGGTTTTTGATGCAGCGGACATTGAACCCCTGGTTACCTGGGGGACTTCCCCTGAGATGGTGGTGGGCATTCGGGATCGGGTTCCTGACCCCTGGGCCGAAGCCGATCCGGTGCGCCGTCAGGGCATGGAAAGAGCCTTGCAGTACATGGGATTGATTGCGGGCACACCGATGCGCGAAATCGCTGTCGATAAAATTTTCATCGGCTCATGTACCAATTCGCGCATCGAAGATCTGCGGGCTGCGGCCACCGTGGTGCAAGGGCGCCATATTGCCGCTACCGTCAAGCTGGCCATGGTG
>DAIDKJ010000158.1 GCA_027450105.1 Ferrovum sp. | reverse complement strand
CTGTTTTCAGACCCCACCATCGCCCGAGGACCCTTGGCCTTTAAAAAAATCAACCGCCATCATGCCCTGTTCCCGCGCATCAGTCGGTACTCCTCCAAGCAAATCCTGCAGGCCAGGCGTTCTCTGTTCCTGAATCATCGCAAAGCCTTGCTGGTTACCGAAGTTTTTCTGTAAGCAAGCAGCGTCTCCTCTTCCCTGACAAACGCCCCTGGATGCACGAAAATTGTGCAAAAGCACCCAATCGCCCCATAATAGTGCTTTTATTCACCGGGTTGTCGCGCAAGGAGCCTCCATGGAAACCCTGAAATCGGGTAGTGACGCACTGTTTATCCTTTTGGGCGCCATTTTGGTGCTATTCATGCACGCGGGGTTTGCCTTTCTGGAATTGGGCACCGTGCGACGTAAAAACCAGGTCAACGCCCTGGTGAAGATTTTGATGGACTTTGCCATTTCCACCATCGCGTATTTTTTTATCGGATATTGGGTGGCCTACGGAACCCAGTTCTTCTCCACGGCCGAAACCCTTGCCGCCAAAAGTGGCTTTGAGCTGGTTCGATTTTTCTTTCTGTTGACCTTTGCAGCTGCTGTGCCAGCCATCATTTCCGGGGGAATTGCCGAGCGCGCCCGCTTCGAGCCCCAGCTTTTGGCTACCTTCCTGCTGGTGGCCCTGGTCTATCCCTTTTTTGAAGGCATCGCCTGGAACAATCATTTTGGCCTTCAGGATTGGGTGACGGCGCAAACCGGATTTGCCTTTCACGATTTTGCTGGTTCTGTCGTGGTCCATGCCGTGGGGGGCTGGATTGCCTTGCCGGCCGTGTTGCTTTTGGGAGCCCGTCACGGACGCTACAGCAAGGAAGGGCATATCACCGCTCACCCGCCCTCCAACATTCCTTTTCTGGCCTTGGGGGCATGGATCCTGGCTGTGGGCTGGTTTGGTTTCAATGTCATGAGTGCCCAAACGCTGGACAAGATCAATGGATTGGTGGCCCTCAACTCGCTCATGGCCATGGTGGGTGGCACCATTGCCGCCTGGCTGGCAGGGAAAAACGATCCAGGGTTCGTGTATAACGGTCCTCTGGCCGGTCTGGTGGCTGTCTGTGCCGGCTCGGATGTCATGCATCCCTTGGGCGCACTGGTGGTGGGGCTGGTGGCGGGAGTGCTGTTTGTGCGGATGTTCACGCTGGTGCAAAATCGCTGGAAAATCGACGATGTGCTGGGGGTCTGGCCACTGCATGGATTATGCGGAACCTGGGGGGGCCTGGCCGCCGGTATTTTTGGCCTCAAGGCGCTCGGCGGATTGGGCGGGGTCAGTTTTCTGGGACAGCTGGAGGGTACCGGATTAGGCATTCTCATCGCGCTCGCCGGTGGTTTCATCGTCTATGGCACGCTCAAGGCGACCCTGGGGCTACGCCTGGACCAGGAATCCGAATACCTGGGAGCTGATTTATCCATTCACAAAATCAGTGCCACGCCCGAACGGGATTCTTGACACTGGGCGCCCCGCCCCTTCCGTGCCACAATAGCCCATGGCCAAGGTTACAAAACGCCTGCTATGGTTGGTTGGTACCCTGGGGTTGATCCTCTTGGGCAGCAGCCTGTTGCTGCCCAGTTTGATTAGAACCCAGCTGCAAACCCGGTTATCCCAATCCCTTCACCGCCCCGTGTCCTTGACGGCCGTCCAGTTCTCCCCGTGGACGGGACGTCTGGACCTTCAGAACCTGCAGGTTTTTGAACCGGACGGCAAAACCCTCCTTGCCGGGGTGGATCAGATCCGGCTGCAGGTATCCGCCCAAAGCCTGTGGCACCAAACGCTCATTCTCCAAAGCCTTTCCCTGATTCATCCGCGCCTGCATCTCGTATTGCTCGAAGCACACCATTTCAATGTCTCCGACCTGTTCCCACCGACTTCCCGTCACACACAGTCTGACTCCGACTCACCACTGGCTTTTGCCGTCCATCACCTGGAGCTGTCTGACGGGGCCATCGATTTTGAGGACCGTCTTCATGCCGCACACCATCGCCTGGATCACATCCAGCTTCTGGTTCCTCTGCTTTCTTCCCTGGAAGGGCTGCGTTCTCCTCCCGCAGAGCCTCACCTGGAAGCGCAATTGGATGGCACCAGTCTGCAACTTTCCGGACATGTGGAACCCTTTGCAAAAAACCCGCAGGGGCAACTGCAAATTCGCGTGAAAGATCTATCCCTTTCCCGGTATCTGGAATATCTCCCGCCAACGCCCGGCCTCGAGGCATTGTCTGGATTGGCAACAGTCCATCTGCAAGTATCCTTTGCATCAGGAATAGCCACCGGGACGACTGGATTAAAGACCCAAGGGGAAATAACGATCAAAAACGGCAATCTGCTGGTGCGTGCGCCACGGCCCCTGCATCTGGTCTGGGATCAAGCCCAGGCCCAGGTCCAGGGACTAACGCTCGGCTTACCCTCAGGGGCCTTGCAACTGGATCGACTCCATCTTTTGCTGCAAGGCGTAACCCTGACGGACAAGGCCGTTCGACCCTCCAGCCCCTTGCATCTGGCGCGCCTGGAACTGGCCCTGCAGCCCTTGCATTGGCCCTTGAGCAAACCCGATGCCCCGCCCGATTCCTCCTCGGAGGCTCCAGACACGGCGCTTGACCTGCGCGTGCAACTGGCCCCATCCACCCTGGTACCAACCGGCCCTAAAGGGAAAACGATCAATCAACCGCAGCCTCGCTCACAATCCCTGCAGGTAAGCGGCACCATTCAGTGGAGGCCCTTGCAGGCGCAATTGGACCTCGACCTGAAAAGTCTGGATCTGGTCCCCTTCAACCCCTATCTGCGGGCAGTGGCGCCCGTTCTGCTCACTCGGGGTGAGCTTGGCCTCCAGGGCCATCTCATCCTTCAACAGCCGGCTGGGGGAGCGCTTTCGGAACGTTATCAGGGTCGATTGCTGGTCGCCAACCTGCGCGTGCTCGACGCCGTGGATACCCAGGAACTGGGACGCTGCCGGGCCCTGTTCATTTCGGAAATGACCCTTCAAAGCACCCCACCTTCCTTGACGATCGGGCAACTAGTCCTGAATGATTTTTCTACCCGATTGGTACTCGACCCTCAAGGGCACCTGAACCTGGAACACTTGACCACCTCACAAACCACACCCTCACCCCAGTCCTCCTCATACCCAGCCTCCGTGCCTTCTTCCCCTGAGACACAGGCCAAGCCTGCAGCCGTTGCCACCGCCGCGCCGCGCTTGCGAATTGGAAAAATCATTGTGCAGGGAGGACATGTACATTACCGCGACCACTACATTCAACCGCACTTCGCTGCCGATCTGGAAAATCTGGGAGGGGTGATCGCCCCCTTGTCCCCCGGCGAAAACGCACGCATCGATCTGCGCGGCACCGTCAATTCGGCGCCCCTCACGCTTCAGGGTCAGATGGACCCCACCCTGCAGGCCCTCGCACTGGATTTGCACGGGCACATCACGGGCATGGATCTGTCGCCCTTAACGCCTTATTCCGACAAATATCTGGGTTATGGCATCGCTCAGGGAAAGCTTTCCTTTCAGGCGGATTACCAGGTTCGACAGCAACGACTGACGGCCCATAATCATCTGATTCTGAACCAACTCCAACTGGGCCCGGCCGTGCCTGGCCCCGAAGCCACGCACCTTCCGGTAGAGTTGGCCTTGTCCCTGTTGCAGGACCGCAATGGCCTCATCGATGTCAACCTGCCCATCGAGGGCTCGCTGGATGATCCTCAATTTTCGGTGTCGGGTCTGGTGCTG
>DAIDKJ010000157.1 GCA_027450105.1 Ferrovum sp. | reverse complement strand
CGATCTTTTTCGGAAACAGGAACTCAACCGTCCCGAGATGGGAGGTTCCTTGTGCCACGGCCCCGCCCCAACAATCCACAGAGGTACTGGCCGTGCAGTAACTGTCGATGGTGTTCTGGGTGTCGACTTTGTAATAAGCCCCCTCCAGAGTGAAGGCGCCGCCGTCCAGCACCTTTTTTTCCATCAACAGATCCAGGTTCCAGGCCTTGTAGTCGGCGCTGGTTCCGGTTGCAGAATTGACCCCATTACGTTGCATCATTCCCGCCAGGCCCAAAGCCAGGGCATCCTTGGTGCCGTAGTAGGAACTACTGGTAAAGTACGCCGGATCCAGCTTCGTATCCCAGAAATTGTAATTCAGACGTCCCGTGAACATCAGGTTTTTCGAGCCGCTGCGTCCTGTGTTGTTGGTGGCTCCGGCCTCGCGTCCCTGAAATCCTCCCACGGCATAGGTGAGACGATCGTTGGCAACCAATCCCCAGATGGTGGCCCCCTGGTCGCGCCCATCCAGGTACTGCTCAGGGTAGACCGAGGCAACCCCCGGATAGGTCCAACCGTTCATGTAGAACGGACCATCCATGTTGGCCCGATCGCTGGGAGGGAGCAAGCGACCCATCCAGAAATTGAAAGAATCCAGGGGCTCGATTTGCACATAGGCATCCAGCACGTCCACGGCGTTGGTGGTGCTGTTGTATTCCGTATTGAAGGTGGCCTTGACCATTTTGGACATGGAGAAATTGGTATACAGGCGCAGATTGTCCACGTTGAAGGATTGGCCTGTGGGCTGATTGTCGCCCCCGTTACTGTCATAGGAGGTTCTCAGCCCCAGTCCGAAGCTGGCCGATTGATCCTCACCGAAATTGATGGTGGCTGTGGCCTGTGCCAGGGAGATGGCACCCAGGCCGGCCGTGACGATGGATCGATTGAGGGACGTAAAACGTTTGGATTTCTTCGCCATGACGCACTCCTTGAGTTGGGGTTGGGTTGTAACAAAGCGTAAATGGCAACCCCTGAGGAGGAAATACGCACAATTACGAACCCGAGCTCCCACAAGGGATTTTGATGTAAGCAATCTTGCTTATTTAGCTTCAGGCCCAGCGCTCTTATGCTTGTTTCGTCGCCGGCCCAGTGAGCCGGTCAAGTGATTCGGACTGATCTTCAACTTTTCAAGGAGCGCTGGAATGAAATATCGTCATGGATTGAAAGCCACTGTACTGAGCGTGGCGCTTGCGGTTTCCGGTTTGTATAGCTTGTCGGCATCGGCAGCAGATACGATCAAAGTGGGAATTCTGCATTCGCTCTCGGGAACGATGGCGATTTCAGAAACGGCATTGAAGGAAACGGCGTTGATGACCATTGCCGACATCAACGCCCATGGCGGCGTGTTGGGAAAACAGCTGGAACCCGTAGTGGTGGATCCTGCTTCCAACTGGCCCCTGTTTGCCGAGCGAGCCCGACAGTTGTTGACCCAGGATAAGGTGTCCGTGGTGTTTGGTTGCTGGACCTCCGTATCGAGAAAGTCGGTACTTCCAGTGTTCAAGGAACTGGACGGACTGCTGTTCTACCCGGTGCAGTATGAAGGCGAGGAGCTGGAGCGCAACGTGTTTTATACCGGGGCAGCACCCAATCAACAGGCGATCCCTGCAGTGGAATATTTGATGAGCAAAGATGGTGGCGCAGCGAAACGATTTGTGTTGCTGGGTACGGACTATGTGTATCCCAGGACAACCAATAAAATTTTGCGCGCATTCCTGAAAAGCAAAGGCGTCGCCGATGCAGACATCCTGGAAGAATACACCCCGTTTGGCCACAGCGACTATCAAACCATCATCGCAAAAATCAAAAAGTTTTCCAGCGAGGGAAAAAAGACGGCAGTGATTTCCACCATCAACGGCGACTCGAATGTGCCGTTCTACAAGGAACTGGGTAATGCGGGCCTCAAAGCCACCGAGGTTCCGGTGGTCGCTTTCTCCGTGGGGGAAGAGGAACTCCGGGGTGTGGACACCAAACCCCTGGTGGGTGAGCTGGCCGCCTGGAATTATTTCGAATCCATCAAGAATCCACAGAACCAGCAGTTCATTGCCATGTATCGAGAGTGGGCCAAAAAACAGCATCTGCCCAAAGCTGATTCGGTTGTGACCAATGATCCCATGGAAGCCACCTACATTGGCATTCATTTGTGGAAACAGGCTGTGGAGAAGGCCGGTTCCACCAATGTGGACAAGGTGATTGCCGCGATGGGGGGGCAATCCTTCAAGGCGCCTGACGGGTTTACCATCAAGATGGACGAGAAAAACCATCATTTGTGGAAGCCGGTCTTCATTGGTGAAGTCAAGGCGGATGGGCAGTTCAATGTGGTGTGGAAGACCAAGGGTCCTATCCGCGCCGAACCCTGGAGCCCTTATATTGCCGGAAACGACAAGAAGAAGGATGAGCCCGAGTCAAAATGATTCTGTTGTCTTGCCCGACACCGGGAGTGTTGATGGTCAAAGACTCCCGGTATGGGTAAGGCAGGGATATGTGCTGAGGGTCCCATGGACCACCGGATAACGAATATTGGCCTGGAAGCCCACCCGACGTGAAGACCCGGGTGGGTTTGACAGAAAATGATGAACATGCGAATTATAACGCTTTGTATCCTGCTGCTGATGTGCACCTGGGCACGAGCGAATCTCGATCTGGCACTGATCCAGAAGTTGTCTGCACAGGACTCGGATGAACAGATCGAAGCCATTCACGCCTTGGGAAATGCCGGCACGGATGAAGCGATTCGGGTCCTCAAGGCCTTGTCGGATGAGGCACTCTATGTGGTGCCAGGGCATGTGTATTACCTGAGCGGGAAGCAGCCCATCGATGCGGTGAGCGCAGAAGTGTTGCAACCGCTGCCAGATAACCCTGACAGTGTGGTCATCAATAACCGGGTGCGCTCGGAACTGGATGAAACCCTGGCCGGATTAAAACTCCTGGATGCGGATGCGGGTGTTCGCCAGGCGGCTGCTCAAAGTTTGCTGGAAAACCCCTCCGCCCAACAGCTCCCTCTCATTCAGCGGGCGCTGGCCAAAGAGCAAGATTCAAAGATCCGTCATATCCTGGAACAAGCAGCAGCCCTCCTGAATCTGCACAACCCGGATGCCACGGTCAGACTGCAGGCCGTGCAAATCCTGAGCCAGAGCAATCGTTCCAGTACGCGTAATTTGCTGCAATCCCTGCTGGAGCCGCAAATGGAGCCGGATGAAAACATCCGCAAGGCCATTCGCAGTGCCTTGAAATCCATCAACAACCGACTGACATTCACCGAATTTGTTGCCAGTGTATTTTCCGGTATTTCCCTGGGCAGCATTTTAATGCTGACCGCGTTGGGCTTGGCCATTACCTATGGGGTCATGGGCGTCATCAATATGGCCCATGGGGAATTCCTGATGGTGGGGGCGTATGCCACTTATGTGGTGCAAGGTTGGTTTCGCAGCTATTTTCCAAGCCATCAAGAGGCCTATCTGCTTGCGGCGGTTCCCGCCGCATTCCTGGCCGCGGCGCTGGTTGGCATGGCTCTGGAGAGAACAGTCGTTCGTTGGCTCTATGGCCGACCATTGGAGACTTTGCTCGCCACCTGGGGATTGTCCCTGGCGCTGATTCAAACTGCACGGCTACTGTTTGGAGCACAAAACGTGGAACTGGCCAATCCCTCCTGGATGTCCGGCACTCTATTGTTGCCCTGGGGTTTGGAACTGCCTTGGAATCGGATCGATATTATCGGGTTTTCAGTGTTGGTGCTGAT
>DAIDKJ010000156.1 GCA_027450105.1 Ferrovum sp. | reverse complement strand
CATTCCACTTCATCCTTTGGCGCCGTCAACCGATTACAAGCGACCGATTCCGGTATATTCCAGGCCCGCAGCCCTGACCAGCGCGGGTTCGTACAGATTGCGCCCGTCATAGAGGACCGGATGACGCAGTCGGGCGCGGATGTCATCGAAATCCGGACTACGAAACTCTTTCCATTCGGTCACAACCACCAAGGCATCGGCCCCCGCCAGCGCATCCTCGGGTGAAGTGGCAAAGCGGATGTTCCGGTTGCCCGCATAAATTTTCTGGGCCTCATCCATGGCTACTGGATCGAAGGCACTGACACGCGCGCCTCGAGCCTGCAGACCATCGATCAGGACCCGCGAGGGCGCTTCGCGCATATCATCGGTGTTGGGCTTGAAGGCCAGACCCCAGAGGGCAAAGTGATGTCCGCTCAAATCGGAGCCAAAACGCTGTACGATCTTGTCGAGCAGAACGGATTTTTGCCGTTGATTGACCGACTCCACCGCGTTGAGGATCTTGAGCTCCAAGCCCTGTTCCGCGCTGGTGCGAATCAGGGCTTTGACATCTTTGGGAAAACAGGATCCCCCATAACCACACCCGGAATACAAAAACTGGTAACCAATGCGCGCATCCGAGCCGATTCCCTGACGCACACGCTCGATGTCGGCCCCCAGGCGCTCGGCCAACAGCGACAGTTCGTTCATGAAGGAAATCCGGGTGGCCAACATGGCATTGGCCGCGTATTTGGTGAGTTCGGCGGATTTGACATCCATGAGAATGAGGCGCTCGTGATTACGCTGAAAGGGCGCATACAGCGAACGCATGACATCGATGGCCACGGGATCGTCCGCACCCACCACGATCCGATCGGGGCGCATGAAATCTTCCACGGCCGCGCCTTCCTTCAAAAACTCCGGATTAGACACCACGTGGAAAGGAATGTTTTCCCGGCGCAAGGCCAGTTCTTCCGCAATGGCCGCGCGCACCTTATCCGCCGTGCCCACAGGCACCGTGGATTTATCCACCACCACCTTGCGCGTGGTCATGTAACGCCCAATATTGCGCGCGGCTTCTACCACGTGCTGTAAATCTGCCGAACCATCTTCGTCGGGCGGGGTTCCTACGGCAATGAACTGGACTTGGCCCCAGGCCACACTTTGAGCCACATCCGTGGTAAAGGACAAGCGTTTGGCAGCCACATTGCGTGCCACCATGGCCTGCAAGCCGGGCTCGTAGATGGGAATCCCCCCTTGTTGCAGGATCTGGATCTTACCGGGATCCAGATCCAGGCAGAGGACTTGATTCCCTACTTCTGCCAGACAAGCACCGCTAACTAGTCCCACGTAGCCGGTGCCAATGATGGAGATTTTCATGATGCGTTGGTTTCCTGAAGTGCGGCGTTGATCATTTGTACAGTTGCCCGTGGATCGGTACTACCCGTGATAGGACGGCCAATGACTAGAAAGTCGGCCCCGGCAGCACATGCCTCCTGCGGCGTGACGATACGTACCTGGTCGTCTGCCGGAGCACCCGGCAACCGGATGCCGGGTGTCACCAACAAAAACGGCGCGGTGAAACGCGTTCTCAGCAGTCCGGCTTCGGCCGCTGAACACACCACCCCATCCAGTCCTGCATCATGGGCAAGTCCTGCTAGACGCAAAACGGCATCGGGCAGGGTTCCCTGCATTCCAATGGCATTCAGGGTATGTTGATTGAAACTGGTAAGAACCGTGATGGCCACCAGCAGCGGAGGGGTTTGCCCAGCTCGACTGCCGTCCAGGGCTGAACGGGCCGCCTCCAGCATGGCCGGACCACCGCAGGCATGTACATCCACCATCCACACGCCCAAATCTGCAGCCACCCGACAGGCTGCCGCAACTGTATGGGGGATGTCATGAAATTTCAAATCCAGAAACACCTGATACCCTTTCCGGACCAGATCTTTGACCAAGTCCGGTCCTACTGCGGTAAATAACTCCTTGCCCACCTTGAGACGGCACAGGGCAGGATCAAGTCGTTCCACCAATTGGCGCACAGCCCTCTCGTTGGACAGGTCCAAGGCCACGATGACCGGCTGATTTTGTTTCATGTCATTTTCCCCTTCAAGGCGCCACCACTCTCAAGTACCATCGGCATCCCTCCAAAAAAAGCGTTGGTACGACTGGCAAGACATTACATTCCAGAACGATGACTGGCATTGAATGTCATCTCTCCGTCGGCATTGCGGTATGGAGGGTAGGTATCCCATCCCCCACAGGCCGGGCAATGCCAGTGAAAGGTACGTGCCTTGAAACCACAACTGCTGCACTGAAAAAGGTATAAGCGCGTGGTTTGGGCATGCACCAGATCGCGCGCCAGTTGCACATCGGTGCGCTGTTCGGCACTAACGGTTGCAATTTGCGCTTCCAGATATTTGTCCAAAGCCCCCAGAGAGGGGTTGCGATGAAGTTCTTCGCGCACCAGACGCAAGGCACTTTCAGGGCCTTCCTGTTCCAGCGTCATTTGATACGCCGCGGCCAGCAAATCCATGGCAGGATAACGCTGCAGCCAACCCTGCAGGAGGGTCAATCCTTCGGTTTGTTGTTGCAAATGCCGCATGGACTCCATCAAGGGCGCCGCAATCAAGAACAGATATTCTGGCGCTTGAGCTTCTATTTCCTTCCAGCGCGCAATGGCCTCGGCGTGCCGTTCTTCCCGTTGCGCCCAGGTGCCTTGCAAGACGTTGGCACGCACGCATTTTCGATGGGCCTGCAAGGCTGCGCGCACATGCTCATGGGCTTGTTCGGTTCGGGAATGGCCATACTCTTGCGCAGCCAATTCACAATGGAAGTTGGCTACTTCGCGGCGTCGATCTTCACCGGCCACGGTTTCCAGGGCTTCGGCCATTTCGATGGCCTTGTTCCAGTCTTTTTCGGTGACATAAATATCCAGCAGATAGTGTAGCGCCGACACGGCATGGCCCGAGCGCCGCAGGTCATTGAACAAGGCCTCTGCCCGGTCCAGCAACCCGGCCTTTAGATAATCCTGAGCCAGTTCATACAAGGCATCGGTGCGTTGGTCGGGAGCCAGGTCGGTGCGTTCGGCCAGATTTTGATGCATGCGTGTGGCACGATCCACCTCACCGCGACGCCGAAACAACCCGCCCAAGGCAAACTGGAGTTCGATGGTTTGCTGTTCGGCACGTGCCACCTCGATGAACGACTCGATGGCCTTATCCGGTTGTTCATTGAGAAGAAAGTTGAGCCCCTTGAAATACGAAGCCGGTAAGGCGCGCGACTCACTGAGCAAATGACGGATGTCGATGCGCGCAGCAAGCCAGCCCAAACCAAAAAAGAAGGGCAAAACCAACAACCAGTATGCTTGGAAATCCATCACAGAAAGGGCCTGGCGCTCCAATTGCGCATCAGAAAACTGGCGTCATGGTACACAGGTCGCACAAAATGCGCCACCCAAAACCAGTGGGATCAGACCACGTCAACCGAGGCGGCGGCGTGAGACAGGTCTACAGAAGCCCCCTCCCGGGCCGCTTCCGGACGCTCCAGGTGTTTAAGCTCGCGACGCAGTTGCTGCAACTCGCGCCGTAAACGAAACAGGGTACTCATGGAGGCCAGCAAGCCCAGAATCATTCCCATGATGGTAAAGGCCAATAAAATTACCACCAGTGGTTCGTGCCATTGGTAACCCAAAAAATAGTTGAGTGTAACCGGCTCCAGATTCTTGACCGAAAAGCCCAGAAGAAAAATGAAGAGAATGATGCGCAAGAGCCATTTCAGATAAACCATGATGACACCGACCTCCGAATGAAACCGGGAAGTGCTAGCACTTCCCGGTTTC
>DAIDKJ010000155.1 GCA_027450105.1 Ferrovum sp. | reverse complement strand
GGGAGGGCCACTTGAAAAAGGGAGAAACACAAACATTAGGGGGTAATGTGTTGCGTCAGGAGCTATTAAATCAAAGTAACCTTAACTGATTCTTAAGGAAGCCGGATTCTTTCAGCACTTCTTGGGGAAGGCGTCAGTGCTTTGAACGGAGGAACCAGATTTCATAGGCCGCGCGTGCCAATGCCAGCAGCGTTAAACCGTACTGGGTTGGCCAGACGTTGTCGAAGCCGGTTTTGTTCCAGAAGAGATCATACAGCGCCAACAGGAGCAAAATTCCCAAGGGCAGCGCCCGGCCCCAGCCCCGTTGACCCCACACCCAGGTGTGGGACAGCCAAAGTCCGGCCCGTGCGCAAAGCCACCCCATGGCGGCACCAGCCAGCACATCCACGGGCCAATGGACGCCAACGCCAATCCGGGACAGACCCACCAGGCAAGCCAGCGCCACCAGAGCCCAGCGCGCGGGCTTGCGGGTTACGGGCAGGCCATGAAGCAGCAGGGCAGTCATGGCAAAAATACTGGCGCTATGGCCGGAGGGAAAGGAGCTATGCAGCAAACGTCGCCCAATGACCTGGATCGCCAGCACGGCGGGGGGCCGTGCTTCGTCGATCCAGGGCTTGAGACCGTGGGTGAGCATCCAGGTCAGAATACCTCCGAGGACTGCTGCCCACAGCAGGTCGGGACGCTTGCGGATGTATAGGACCAAGACCAGCGGAGTGAGCGCCGAGTCCCCCAGCATGGTGAGATTGGCCCACAGAAAGGTCCCCCACTGCAGTTGATGGGTATGCAGCCACAAAAACAAGGGCTGGTTCCATCCGCCCAGCCACAGGATCAGGGCCAGAAGCAGAAAAACCCATGGTAGTAGATCCAGGGCCAGGGACCTGGCGGGCATGGAGGGTGGGTAAGAAGGTGAGCGCGGCGAGACAAATGTCACAGGAATCCAACGGGCCTACTGGGCCGATCGAGCAGCGCCTATGGTAACGCACGGGGTGGCAGGGGTCTATGCCGTGGAACCGGAAAGATTTTCCCCTTTACCAGGGGCAACCTTCCCGGGCACGGTTCAGTGCGCAGGTTCTGAAGTTGGTGGCGTTGGGGGGCGGATGCGCACCAGTCGCACCCCTCCTTGGGCATACAGGGTGTCGTGAGGAGGTAAGCTTGCTTCCCGGTCAGCTTTCAAAAATAGCACATCTCCCACCCGGGGGGAGCGGTTTTGAGTGGGGCGTCCGCTGTAGACGGCAAAGCTGGGCATGCGATTATCCGCCACCAAGGGGGTGCTCGGAGGGAGCGAGCGGGCCAGGCGTGCAGCTTCCAGCACGGGCTGCTGCTGTAGGGCGGCAGCGGCCTGCAGCCAACAGGTACTCACCAGGGCATTGGAAGCCAATCCTGCCAATACCAGCCAGTGCCAGCACGGGGCAGTGGGGACTTGGCGCCGCAGGAACAGCATCAGGATCAGACTCGATCCAATGATGAGCAGGGCACGACTCCAGTAGGTCGGGCCAAAGACTTCGGGGCCCCGTTGGAGCAACTCCTGCAGATAAGGATTGCTCACCTGCGCAGCCTGTTGCGCCACCAAAGCGGGCAGGAACAAGGTCAGTGCGGCCATCAGTAGCCAGGGCAGCAGAGCCAGTGTCAAGGCCAGTGTTCCGGCCTGCCCGCGGTTTTCAACCACCACTGGAAGCTGTTTGGTCGTCAGATGTGGGGATCCCGCCCAAGGGCCCTGCACTGCTTGCTGTGGGCATAGTGCCGCTCGGTGGCGCGCCATGAGCAGAAAGACCGGGGTCAGGCCAATGAGCAGATAATGGGGCAACTTGGTACTGGCCAGCGTAAAGACACCAAAGACCACGGCCAACCAGATCCACAAAAACCGGGTGAGCGGCGTGCTGCGTTGGCGCAGGCTGGTCCAGCCAGCGCGCAGCATCAAGGTGGTATGGGGCAGCACGATGAGCAGCAACACCGGCAGGTAATACCCGTAACTTCCGCCATGTCCTTGCAGGGTTCCGGTCAAGCGTCCCAGATTTTCCCGAAACAGGAAATAGTCGATAAACGCTTGCCCCATCAGGTGGTACTGGAGCAGATACCAGGGAAGAGCCACGCTGGCAAACAGCAACCAGCCCAAGGGGTCGATCACGGACCGAAACCATTGCTTGAGACCCCCTTGACTCACAAAAAAGATCAGGCTCACCAGCAGAGGGATTACTACGGCGATGGGGCCTTTGGCCAGAAAACCCAAAGCCATCCACAGATACACGCGGCGTCGGGCCCAAGGGGACCCCGAGACCCAACAGCGATAAATGTCAAAACAAGCCGCGCAGATGAGCAGGCTCAGCACCCCTTCCATGGCAGCGGCTTCGGCCGAAACCACGACGCCCAGGGAAGAGAGACAGAAGAAGCCAGCCAGCCAGCCCGTGGTGTCATCCCAGCCTTCCTGTTGTCGGGCAAAGCGCAGTAAAAGCCAGGACCAGAGTATGCAGGCCAACAGCGACGGTAACCGAAACACCCCGGCATGAACGCCCAGCACATGCACCAGTGGGGCTTGTAGCCAAAAGGCTAGAATCGGTTTTTCGTAAAAAGCCTGGCCATTGAGGGTGGGGGTGATGTAATCGCCACTATGGGCCATTTCCACAGCCACTTCTGCATATTCGCCCTCATCCTCATCAAACAGAGGCAACCCAAAAGCAGTGTACAAGGAGAACAGCAGAGCCAGCAGCCACGCGCCCTTCAACCAGTTTGCGTGCACTTTCACGGGCCACGTCGTCCCGGATTATTGGGCGTAAGTGGTCATCCCGCCGGCTCCTACAGCAACGTAGCGAAACGGTACATACCCTAGAAAACCATTGGGCATGGTGGTGGACATGGGTTGGGCCACGTCATATAGCGTATTGCCCCCTGCGTTGGAATTTTGACTGATCCAGTTGGCCCCGTCCACGCTGGTGTATACCGCACCGGAATCTCCAAGGGCTACAAATTGCGTGCCAAAGATGACGCGTCGAATGGTTGTTGGGAAGGCAGTGACGGCGACGCCGTCGATCTTGAAATTGCTGGGTGTAGACCAGTTTACGCCATCGATACTGGTCAACAACACCCCTTGGTCGCCTGCGGCCACCCACAGGGGGATGACCGTGAATAACCCCTGACTGTAGGGTAAGGTAGCTGGCGTGGAATTGGACGTGCAGGCAATGCCCCGTAAAGACTGGGTGACCGTGCTGGGCACTTTGATCCCGGCCGTGGTCCAGGCGCTGGAACCGGTGGGGTCGGTGGTGGCCGCAATAGTGCCATTGGCCCCTACGACCACCCAAGACCAGGTGGGAATGCCGCAAAAATTGTAGGACAGCCCGTATAGATCCCGCGCTGGCAGCGAGTCGCCCACGGGCAGGTACCAGTTTTGCCCATCCCCGCTCCACAAAATCGTGCCGTTGGACCCCACTACAACTTGCGACCCAGCCGCAGAAGCCCAATTGGTGGTGATGATGGGGCTGTATTGATTATTGCCGATGGCGTAGAAATTAGGAGAGCCAATGCCGGCGGGAATGGTGGTGGCCGTGTACCAATTGGCCGTCAAGGGAGCGGTGGTAAAGTCCAGGGCGATGGCGTAGGGATTGGTGGGGGTGAGACCACTGTAACAGAGGGTGCCGTTATCTCCCGCGGCAATATAGGTCCCCCAGGCAAAACCGGCCGCACGCAAGGCACCACCTCCGCTTGGCGTACAGGCGGACTGTTGGGGCAGGGCGTTCCAGTTTTGGCCATCGGGGCTGATAAACATCATCCCCCCGGTGCCTACGGCCAGGTAATTGCGCACCGCCCCATTGTCGTTGGCGTAAAAACCCGCATTGGCCCCAT
>DAIDKJ010000154.1 GCA_027450105.1 Ferrovum sp. | reverse complement strand
GGTGATGATGCGCGAGCGGGTCAGGGCAAGGATGAATTCGGGTTGGGTTTGCCCATCGATGAGGCTTAGCTCGCCGGTGAATTCCCAGGGGTTGACAAAGTACAGGCCCACTTCGCGCCCGTCCAGGGTAAAGTCCACCGCCTGCAATCGGCCTTCGGCCAGCAGGCACAGAAAGGGCGTGGGGGGGCCTTTTTTCAGGATGACCGCGCGCTTGGCAAAGACCAGGTCGCCCGCTTCGGCGGCCAGGGCGCAGAGGGTTTCTTCCGGCAGGGCGCGCAGCAGGGGAAAACTTTTGAGAAGAAGGACGGGGACAGCCATAAACAGCGATTATAGCCCCACAAACCCCGGACGCACGGGATTGCGCCGGGATCGAATTGTGATTTGAAACACATCCTTGCCGGTGTAGACTGAACTATGATATCCCTGAGCATGGACCATTGTCTGCATGCCGGGTAAACGGGACGCCTCATCCGCTCATGAATAATCGCCGCTGGATCTTTTTCTGCCGTGCTTGGCTGCTGCTCCTCCTGGGGGCGGCGGGGGGGTGGGTGTGGGCGGCAGAACCAGTGGCCAACGTGACTTTTTCCATCGGCCAAAGCCGGGTGCTGCGCTCGGACCAGCCTCTGGCCGTGACCCGGGGCATGGCACTGGAAGTGGGTGACATCATCGAAACCCCCGAGGGCGGGCATGTGCACCTGCGCTTCGTGGATGGGGCCTATGTGACGATCAGGCCGGCTTCGCGCCTCATCATCCGTCAATATACCTACGATGCCGCCCATCCCGAACAATCCTCCGTCAAACTGGAGCTGGAAAAGGGTACGGCGCGCGCCATTTCCGGAGCCGCCGCCCATGCAGCCCATGACCGTTTCCGGCTCAACACGCCCCTGGTGGCCATTGGCGTGCGCGGTACGGACTTCGTCACCCAGGTGCGCGCCGGGGCCGTGACTGCAGCCGTCAACGAAGGGGCCATTGTGGTGGCGCCCTTCGACCAACATTGCATGGCCAATGGCCTGGGGGGGTGCAATACCTCCCGCGCCCGGGTGCTTACGGCAGACATGGCCAGTGTCATCGAATACCGCTCGCATCAAATGGCGCCCGTGGTGTTGCCGGGCATTCCCAAGTCTTTGGACATGCAGGGCCTTTCCGCCCCCGACCCGGTAGCGCCGGTGGCCCAGGGGGCCAGCCAGGCTCCCGCCACGGTCAATGGCACCAGCGCCTCCAGTCAGGTAACCGCACTCTCCACCTATGCACCCTCATTGCCCGCCGACCATTCCCTGGTGTGGGGGCGCTGGACCTTCATTCAGGGGGATGCCAGCGCGGCGCCGGGCGATCAACTGAGTGTGCCCTGGTCCCAGGCGGCCAACGGGCGCAGCTCCACGGTGGGAAATTTTTATGCCGGATTGTTCCGCAGCGAGTCCGGCCCGGTGGTTTTTCCCAGTTCTTTGGGTAATGTGAGTTTTGGCCTGATGGATTCGGGGGTTACCTTTACCAGCAGTACCGGGGTTGCCCAGGCGGCCAGTGCCACCGGGGGCACGCTGGGCATCAATTTTGCCGAGAGTCGCTTCAATACCCAGTTGGGACTCACTTCTGCCGCCACCGGCCCTGTGTCCCTGCAGGCCACGGGCAGTGTCACCGCCAATGGCTACTTCTTCAGCACCCCGGGAAGCCCCAACCCGGTGGCGGGGGCCGTGGCGCAGGATCTGCACCGGGCCGGCTATCTGTTTCAGCTGCCCCTTCAGGGCGGCGTGCTTACCGGTTTAACCCTATGGGGACGCTAAACCTGCGCGCCTGGCATACGCGCCGGGTGGAAGCGCTCCTGCAGTCCTCACGCACCCAGGTGCGGGTGCTGGTCTTGGCTCTGGGGGTGACGCTGCTGCTTTTGTGGGGGTTTCCCGGACTCTGGGCGGGCCTGGAGGAGCGCTCCACCGACTGGGTGTGGCGTGCGGCCAGCGCCATGGGCACAGAGCAGCGTCTGGGCCTTGCTGGTGGACATCGATGAAAAAAGCCTGCAGGCCCTGGGCCCCTGGCCCTGGCCCCGGGAGCGTTTGGGTGCCTTGTCCCGTCGTCTGGATGATCTGGGAGTTGGGCTGAAGCTCTTTGATGTGGTGCTGCCCAATGACAAACCGGGCGATGTCCAGGCAGCACCAGCCTTGTCCCAGAGCCGTGTGCCCACGGTGTTGGGTGAGCTGTTTTCCCTGGACCCGGCCAATCCCCTGCTGCAAAGCGGGCAATTGGCGGGAGCACTGGCAAACCCGGCGTGCCCGGCGGTGGCGGCTCGGGCCTATGGCTATCTGGCCAATGCGCCCACCCTGGGTATTCAGCACGCGGGGCATTTAACCCCGCGGGTGGACCCGGATGGTATCGTGCGCCGGGTGCCGGCACTGATTTGCTATCACGGTGCCACCTATCCTGCACTGGTGTTGGCGGGATTGCTGCAGGCCAGCGCAGCGGACAATCTGGTTGGCGTCACCCCCGGCAGCAGCTGGCTGGACCCCCAATGGCATCTGCGCCTGGCTGGTCTTGACATCCCCCTGGATGCCCAGGGAAACCTGCGCCTCTCCTTTCAACTGCCGCACCAGGCCTACCGTGCCGTCTCGGCGCTGGACATCCTGCAGGGACGGGTGACCCCCGAAGGCTTCAAGGGAGCCTGGGTGCTGGTGGGGTCCACGGCCTTTGGAGTGGGCGATGCCGTGTCCACCCCCCGTGGAGGTACTGAAAGCGGATTGTTTTTGCATGCCGAGCTGCTCTCTTCGCTGCTGGATGACCGGGTTCCCTACACCCCGCGCCTGGCCCTGCTTTGGCCCTGGTGGAGTGCGGCCCTGGGTGGGGCGGGCCTGTTGCTGCTGGCTCGTCGGCGCGCCTCGGTGCTGACCTTGGCATTGGTCACCCTGACGGGGATGGGGGGCTTGTATGCCCTGCACGCCCTGCTGCTGCTGCGGGCCCATGTGTGGCTGGGGTGGCTGACCCCGGGCCTGTTTGTGGGGGTGGCCGCAGCACTGCTGGCCAGTTTGGAGTACGCCCGTACCCGCTGGGAGCGGGAGCGGGTGTACCAAAACCTGAGCAGTTACCTGCCCCAGGCCGTGGCCGCCCGGGTGGCCTTTCAGTCCCGCTCCAGTCGGGTGGAGGCCGAGCATCGGGATGTGACGGTCTTGTTTGCGGATTTGCGGAATTTTTCGGCGTTTTGCAAGGCCCGCCCGGCCCAGGAGAGCGCCACGGTGTTGCACGTCTTCTTTACCACCGTGGCCGAGGTGGTGGCGGCTCATGGGGGAGTGGTGGAACATCTGGTGGGGGATGGCATCATGGCGGTATGGAATGGTGCAGTGCCCTGCTCCGAGCCGGAAGAAAAGGCCCTGGCTGCGGCCCGGGACCTGTGGGTGCGCGCCGTGGCGGCATTGCCCGCGCTGGAGCGCTTTGGTCTGGAACCGCTGGACCTGGGCATTGGGGTGGAATCGGGTGTGGCACTGGTGGGTACCTTTGGGCCCGCAGGGCGCCGCACCCACACCGTGATGGGAGAGCCCGTCTCTGTGGCCTCCCGCCTGCAAGCCATGACCGCCGATCTGGCCTCGCCGGTATTGGTGGGCGAGGCCTGTGCCCGACGGGTGCAGGCAGGGTTGCAGGATCTGGGCCCCTTTTTGCTGGAGGGCATGACCCAGGAGCGCCATGTCTACGCTCTGGCGGTGCCTTTGGATGATGCCGGGCGCGCACCGCTGCTGCATGGTCTGCGGCTGGTGAACACACAGGTGGCCTGAAGCGGCCCATCCTCCTACAGAAGCCTTCGTGTCGCGCTTGCCCCTTCTTCTTGGGATGTTCGTCCTGCTGGCCGCTCTGGGCGCGCACGCCGAGGACTGCCCA
>DAIDKJ010000153.1 GCA_027450105.1 Ferrovum sp. | reverse complement strand
GTGGGCTTGGTGGCGGAACTTCGCAGTGCGCTACGTAACAGCGCTGACCACTGCGCCGGAGGGCGGCGAGATCGTGGTAGGTGCGCCCGACGCGCAGATGTTGGAAACCATGGTGCGGGACGCGCCACCGATGGCCGGCGCCGAATACCTGACGCCGGCGGTGCTGACGGCTCTCTGGGCGCAGATCGAGGCCGCAGCGCGGGCCGAGCTGGCTGAGGCCGGGACGTCGCTGCAGGAGTTCCTCAAGGCACGGCATCCGGCCTGGCACCTCGTCGGTCGTGTGCATTTCAACCTTGCCGAAAACCGCAAGGATGCGCACTACCCCTTCGCTTTTCTAGCCACCTACACCTCGCGCTTGTCAGCGCATGGCAAGGCGCAGCACCTGCCGCTTTCGCAGGCTCTGGCGGAATTTTCCGGCGGCAGGAAAAAGGCTCAGCTTCTGTCCCTGCTCCTGCCCGTGCAAAAAGCCGCGGAAAACTGCGCCTGGCTGAACCATATGATCAGCGAGGGCGAGATCTATCATCCCCTGCGCTGGGGAGTCGAGGAGGCGGTACGCTTTCTCAAGGATGTGTCCCATCTGCAGGGGGCAGGCATCGTCGTGCGCATGCCAAAAACCTGGGCCGCAGATCGCCCGGCCCGGCCCAAGGTCTCTGCGACCGTCGGTAGCAAGAATCCCTCGCTGCTTGGCATGGACGCTCTGCTTGACTTCCAGGTCAAAGTCACCCTCGACGGGCAACCCCTGACCCCCGCCGAAATTCAGTCCCTGCTGGCCACAAGTTCAGATTTGCAATGGATACGCGGCCAGTGGGTGGAGTTGGACCGTGATCGGCTGTCACACCTCATTGCGCGTTTTCAGGGCATCGAGGAGGCGGCGGCAGACGGGTTGCCCTTTGGCCAAGCCATGCGCATGCTGGCGGGTGCCGGGCTTGACGATACGGGGGCAACCGATCCGGACTGGTCTGAAATCGTCGCCGGAGAGTGGCTGGCCGAGATGCTCCAAGGACTGCGCTCGCCCGAAGGATTGGCCGCCGTAACTCCCGGCCCTGCGCTGAAAGCGAGCTTGCGTCCCTACCAGCAGGACGGTGTGCGCTGGTTGCACTGGCTGACCCGGATGGGACTGGGGGCCTGTCTCGCCGATGACATGGGACTGGGCAAGTCGATCCAGGTTTTGGCGCTGCTGCTCACAGTACAGCGAACGCGCCCCTGCTTGTTGATTGCTCCGGCTTCGCTCTTGGCTAACTGGCAGCAGGAGGCCGAACGCTTTACGCCCACTCTGCGCTGTATCATTGCACACCCGTCGGCAATGGCGCAGGAGGATCTGCGCGCACTGGACGCCGACCGGCTGAGCGGCACCGATCTGGTCATCACCAGCTACGGCACTCTGATGCGTCTGCCCAATCTGCTGGCGATGCGTTGGCATCTGGTGGTCGCCGACGAGGCGCAGGCACTCAAGAATCCATCCGCCAAGCAAACCAAGGCGGTCAAGCAACTCCAAGCCGAGTCGCGTATCGCGCTCACCGGCACCCCCGTGGAAAACCGTCTTTCCGATCTCTGGTCTATTTTCGATTTCACCCACCCGGGTCTGTTGGGATCGCAGAAGTCCTTTGCCAGATTCACGAAAAACATGGCGCATTTCGGCCCGCTGCGCACGCTTGTCAAACCCTATATCCTGCGCCGCTTGAAGAGCGACAAACGCATCATCAGTGATTTGCCCGACAAGACGGAAATAACCGCCTGGTGCGGATTAAGTCTTGTCCAGACGTCCCTTTACCAGCGCGCCGTCAAGGAATTGGCCGCCAAACTGGAAACAGCCGAGGGCATGGAGCGCAAGGGGCTGGTGCTGGCCTTTTTGATGCGTTTCAAGCAGATCTGCAACCATCCATCTCAATGGCTGGGAGATGGCGCCTGGAAACCGGAACACAGCGGCAAGTTTGGGCGACTGGCCGAAATTGCCGAGACCATCGCCGCCAAACAGGAAAAAGTGCTGATCTTTACCCAGTTCCGGGAGACCACGGCGCCCCTGGCCGCCTTCCTGGGCAATATCTTCGGGCGCGAAGGCCTGGTACTGCATGGAGGTACGTTGGTGGGTCGCCGTCGCGAACTCGTCAAACGCTTCCAGGAAGATGAGCAGTGCCCCTTCTTTGTCCTGTCGCTCAAGGCGGGTGGAACCGGTCTCAACCTGACCGCCGCTTCTCATGTCATCCATTTTGATCGCTGGTGGAACCCTGCTGTGGAAAACCAGGCCACCGACCGCGCTTGGCGTATCGGCCAGCACCGTAATGTGTTGGCGCACAAGTTCGTCTGTCGGGGTACCATAGAAGAACGTATTGACGCGATGATCCGCTCTAAGCAACAACTGGCGACGGAGATGCTCGAAGGCGGCTCAGAAATCAACCTGACCGAGATGAGTGACGCAGAACTGCTCGACCTGGTTAAACTCGACATCCACTCTACCGTAGAATGAGCGCATGAGTTACGGATACTGGAAACCCTATGTGCCAGTCGCCAAACGGCGAGCACAGGCCGAAAAGGCCATCACGAAGGCGAAGAAGGCCGGGAAGGACATGCGCCCCGTGGTCATTGAGGGTCGGTCTATCGCCAAAACATTTTGGGGCAAGGCCTGGTGTGACAACCTGGAGTCCTACAGCGACTTCGAGAACCGCCTGCCGCGCGGGCGCACCTATGTGCGCAACGGCTCCGTCATTGATCTGAAGATCGAACCGGGAAAAGTATGCGCGCTGGTCATGGGTTCCAGCCTGTACAAGATCGAAATCGGTATCACGGTTGTGTCCAACGCCCACTGGAAATCGCTGGCAAAGGAATGTACTGGCTCCATTGCCTCGCTGGTGGAGTTATTGCAGGGCAAACTCTCGAAGGCCGTGATGGAGCGCATTTGCCGGCCCAAGACCGGCCTGTTCCCCACACCGAAGGACATCCAGTTGGGTTGCTCTTGCCCGGACTGGGCGACGATGTGCAAGCATGTGGCTGCCGTGCTCTACGGCGTGGGCGCGCGTCTGGATGCGCAGCCCGAACTGCTTTTTACATTGCGTCAGGTGGATGCCAATGACTTGGTGACGCAGGCTGCGGAACAGTCCGTCAACACCAAGAAAGTGCCTGCCAGGGCAAAGGTGCTCGACGATTCTCAACTGGCCGATGTGTTCGGAATCGAGATGGGCACGACTGCTGGAGCGCCAGCTACAAAGAAAAAGCCTTCCCCCCGTCGGGCCAAGCCAGGGGATGCCAGGCCCATGGAGCCGCCAACCGCCGTGAAGAAAACATCACCAAGGGCAGCGCCGAAAAAGAAGAATATGGCCCCAACGGCGAAAACGATCGTCCGACGTCCCCAAAAAGAGAAATCTCAGGCTGTGGCCAAGCCCACCACTGCCCAGAAATCGGAGAACCCCGCGATCGGTAGGCGCGCTTTGCTCGAAGCCGAAACTAGGGCTTCGGCCAAAACAAGAAAGAAAAAATCACTGACTTGATCCGGCCTACCTTGGCACCACGCATGTGCCCGCAGCGTGGCTCATTCATGTGATTCGAGTGCAATGGCCAAGATCGGGTAGGCTGTGAACTGGAATAAAGGATGTGACCAGTAGGAGACAATCTGTGCTTAAACGTGTAAGGGTGACATGGGGCGTTGTCTGTTTGCTGTGGTTCAGTAGCCCCGCTCATGCATTCTGGCTACTGGGGTTTTCCACGGCAGACACGACGCCGGTGGGTGGCTTTTCTGCCATTGCCGGAACGGGAGGGCAATATTCTTCCGTGGGGGCGCCGCGCCAGAGCAGTTTTACCCCGTTCCTGCCCCATGCGGGCTTTCGCACCGGTCTGGCGGAAGACTGGGACATTGGCTACCGATTGACTCAGGTGGC
>DAIDKJ010000152.1 GCA_027450105.1 Ferrovum sp. | reverse complement strand
GGAGCAGGTGCCGGGGGGGGCGCTGTGGATTGCTCCGGGCTGGGTGTGGGTGGTGGTACGTGGTTACTGGTGGCCGGTGCGGGCAGATCGGACCAGAGTTCGGCCTGCAAGGGGGTGGACACCACTCGGCGCTGCCAGGACACGCCCACCACCAGCACGGCGATGAATACCCCATGCACCCCCAGTGCCAACAGCCAGGACCAGGGGCGCACCCCCCGTTCAGCAGAAATGGGCGCGTTGGGCATGACCTGTCAGGGGCACCGGGCCCCACCACAGAACGTGTTGATCAAAGTCGCCCTGGGGCACGGATTCATCCATTTCTGGGCCGCGCCAACAACCCCAGCCGTTTGACCTGGGCTTGTTTGATCAAATCCATCAATTGCAGGACCTCGTCGTAGCGCACCAGACGATCAGCGGCAATCACGACGGGTTGCTCCGGCGAGCGCGCCACAATGGTCTTGAGAACGGCGACCAGCTGGCCACGAGGGACCACCACCTCGCCTTCCACCCCTTGCGGATCGAGCACGGAAATGCTGCCATCCTGACGCAACGTCACCTGCACGGGGCGCTCGGGTTGGCCGAGGCTCTGCCCAACGGCCGGCAAATCCACCTGACCGGGATTGATCATGGGCGCAGTAACCATGAAGATGACCAGCAGCACCAGCATGACATCGATATAGGGCACCACATTGATCTGACTCATGGCACGGCGCGGTTTTCGTAGCATGACGACTCGTTTCCTCTAACGCGTGGCTACAGGTTTGATCTGGCGCTGCAGAATATTGGAAAATTCTTCCATGAAGCTTTCAAAGCGAATGGCCAGTCGATCGATTTCGTGCGCGTAGCGGTTATAGGCGACCACCGCGGGAATGGCTGCAAACAACCCCATGGCTGTAGCCACCAGTGCCTCGGCAATCCCGGGCGCCACATGGGCCAGAGTGGCTTGTCCCACATTGGCCAAACCACGAAAGGCATTCATGATGCCCCACACGGTTCCAAACAATCCAACATAGGGGCTGACTGAACCCACCGTGGCCAAAAACGCCAGATGAGATTCGAGCGCATCCATTTCGCGCTGAAAAGTCGCCTTCATGGCCCGCTGCACCCCACTGGTAATGGCTTGAGTATCTTGCGAACCCGCCTTGCGGTGGCGCATGAATTCCCGAAACCCGGATTCGAAAATACGTTCCAGAGAACCGGATTCACTGGCATTGGCCGAGCTACGCTGGAATAGTGTGTTCAGATCGGCGCCACTCCAGAAGGACTCTTCGAAATCACTGGTTTGACGCCGCGCCCGGCGCACGGTCAACATCTTTGAAAAAATGTAGGACCAGGACATGAGGGAAACCAGGAGCAATAATCCCATCACGATTTGTACCAAAACACTGGCATTGGTGACCAATGTCAGCAGGGTAATATCAGTCGTCACATTCACGGACAAACTCCTCCGGCTAGTTGGGCGTTTTAGAGACGGGTGGGACTGGCGTGTCCGGCCGCAGCCCGAAGATCCGAACCATTTCGGCAGGCACATCCGTGGATCGGAAGTCTTTCAGGGATACGCTAATCACACGAACCGTGGCTTGTGCCAGCACTTCCTCGGCCCGGCGCACGGTTTGTTCGAAGGTGACCAATCCGCGCCGCAAGGCCTTCGGTTCTGCCCAGGCTTGCAAATAGTCGCCCAAACGGGCGGGGCGCAAATATTTGATGTCCACAGAGCGAACCACAAATAAAATGCCGAACTCTTGTTCGATGCGTTCATGATCGAAACCCTGTGCCAGAAGCCACTCGGTGCGAGCCCGTTCCATATAACGCAGGTAGTTGGCGTGATAGACCACCCCCCCCGAGTCGGTATCTTCGTGATAAATGCGCAAGCTGACGCTGGTAGCCTGAGTCACTGAAATCGTCCCAAAAATGAAAACACATGAATACCCCACATCCCCTGCCTGCCCAACACTGGGCCAGGAACAGTGCAAAGGAACCCCAACCGGATTGCCGAGAACCCCACTAGAGCAAACTCCCGGGAATGCCCGCAGCAGGGAGCAAACCAAAGTATTGGTACGCCCCTGGCGTGGCCATCCGGCCACGGGCCGTGCGTTGCAAATAACCTTGTTGAATGAGGTAGGGTTCCAGAACCTCTTCGATGGTATCCCGCTCTTCGCCAATGGCCGCCGCCAGATTATCGATGCCCACCGGACCGCCGGCAAACTTTTCGATCACGGTCAACATCAGCTTGCGATCCATGAGATCCAGGCCCGCCGCATCCACATCGAGCATCAGCAAGCCGGCATCGGCTACTTCACGGGTTACCCGGCCCTCGGCCTTGACTTCGGCATAGTCCCGTACTCGCCGCAACAGACGGTTGGCGATCCGTGGCGTGCCCCGTGAGCGACACGCCACTTCGCGCACGCCGTGAGGGTCGATTTCCATATTGAGCAGGCGCGCAGAACGCTCGACGATCTTTGCCAATTCTTCCACACTGTAAAATTCCAGTCGGGCCACAATCCCGAAGCGATCGCGCAAGGGGTTGGTCAGCATGCCGGCCCGCGTGGTGGCCCCCACCAACGTAAAGGGAGGCAGATCCAGCTTGACCGAACGCGCTGCCGGTCCTTCGCCAATCATGAGGTCGATCTGGTAATCTTCCAAGGCCGGATAAAGCATCTCTTCCACCACCGGATTGAGACTGTGGATTTCATCGATGAACAGCACATCATGGGGCTCGAGATTGGTCAGCAGGGCTGCCAGATCGCCAGCCCGTTCCAGTACTGGCCCCGAGGTTTGCCGCAAATTGACCCCCATCTCCCGGGCAATGATATGAGCCAGAGTGGTTTTGCCCAGCCCCGGAGGTCCAAACAGCAGCACGTGGTCCAGAGGTTCCTGACGTTGTTGCGCGGCCTGAATGAAAATGTCCAGCTGCGCGCAAATTTTTGGTTGCCCCACGTACTCTTTCAAATGTCGTGGACGCAACGCCCGTTCCAGTACTTCCTCCTGAACGGAACCGGGCTGAGCCGTGAGCAGTCGATCGGTTTCAATCAAGATGGATCATTCCTTGCGGGACAGTAATTTGAGTGCACGTCGAATGCCCTCTTCCAATCCGAGGTCAGTGGGCAGTTGTTTGGCCACCCAATCAATTTCCCGATCGTTGTACCCCAGCGCCATCAGGGCATGATGGATTTCGCGTTGCTGGATGTGATGCTCCTGTGACCCCGTGGGATGCGCCACCCCCACCAAGGGGGATACTTTTTCGCGCAATTCCAGCAGCAACCGTTCGGCGGTCTTTTTTCCCACCCCAGGGATACGCGTCAAGCGGGCTGTATCGGCGCTGGCCACCGCCTGTCCCAATTCCGCAATGGACATACCGGATAAAACAGCCAAGGCCAAACGGGGGCCCACTCCCGAGATCTTGAGGAGCTGTCGAAACACCTCGCGCTCGGCTTCGGTCATGAAGCCAAACAACAGGATGGCGTCTTCCCGGACCACCTGGTGGATCAATAACACCACAGGAGCCCCCAACGCTGGCAATGCGTAGAAAGTGCTCATGGGCACATCCACTTCGTAGCCTACCCCCTGCACATCCAGCAGAATTTGGGGCGGCGTGCGCAGCAACAAAAGACCTGACAAGCGACCGATCATCGGGCTGTAGGTTCCATAAGCCAAACCACCCGGTCACTCCAAAGTCCCCTGAATCGATCCCCTATAAGGGTTGGCCTCGGATTTGGCCCGGTAACCCGTGTCATTTCCATATCAAGCGTCCTCCCTTCATCTTAAGACCGCTCAGGAGGCCGGCCGGCAGTGTGGAACCTTGCTGTTCATGGGCATGGCGAATCGCGCAGGCCAGGGCATCAGCGGGATCGGTGGCCGGGAGTGCCGTCAATTGCAGCAATCGCATTACCATGTGCTGGACCTGCTGCTTGCTG
>DAIDKJ010000151.1 GCA_027450105.1 Ferrovum sp. | reverse complement strand
TTTTCTGCTCTGGTTTTTGACCCGCAACGAGGAATCCACCGACGACGCCTTCATCGAGTCCAATGTGGTGCAAATCAGCCCCCATGTGGGCGGGTATGTGGCGAAAGTGTTGGTAAATGACAATCAGTGGGTCAAGCAGGGAGATGTGTTGGCAGAGATCGATGCCCGTGACTATACGTTGCGGGTTGCCCAGGCGCAAGCTGTTCTGGAAGCAGCCAAACACCGTCACGGCGCCGAGCAGCAAGATCTCTCTGTCACCACCACGGTGACTGAAACCGGACTGGAACAAGCCCGCAGCGCCTTGGACGCCGCCCGTTCCAACGAAGCCCAGGCAGAGGCTCAGGATCGGGCCGTGGAGGCGCAAGCGCAATTGACACAGCAAGATGTGCTGCGTTATCAAACCCTGTTCAAAAAAGATGAAATTTCTCGACAACGGCTGGAGCAGGTTCTGGCTGCCGACAAGACCGCCCAGGCGCAAGCCCAGGCCGCACAACGCGCGGTCAGCGCAGCCCATGCCCTGGTGGAGCAGGCCCAGGCACGAGTGGCCGAGGCCCGCTCCGGACCACGTCAGGTGGCACTCAAACAGGCGCAAGTGGCTGGCGGGGCGGCGTCGGTGCAGGAAGCTCAGGCCGCATTGGATCAAGCTCTGCTCGACTTATCCTATACCCGTCTCATTGCCCCGGTTGCGGGGCGTGTGGCGCGTAAATCCGTGTTCCAGGGACAGCTGATCCAACCTGGTCCTCCGGTCATGGCCTTGGTGTACGGTGCTCCCTGGGTGGTGGCCAATTTCAAGGAAACCCAACTGCAGCGCATGCATCCCGGTCAAGCGGTCAAGGTCAAGGTGGACTCCTTTCCCGGACGCACCTGGCGTGGGCACGTGGACAGCATTCAACCGGGCACGGGTGCACGATTTAGTCTGCTACCACCCGAAAATGCCAGCGGCAATTACGTCAAGGTGGTACAACGCATTCCCGTCAAGATCCTGTTTGATGAGCCTCCCCAGGAATTGCTCGCGCTGGTTCCCGGCATGTCTGTGGAGCCGCAGGTTCAATTGCAATGACCCCCCCCCAGGAGTCGGCTCCCGCCACTTTTGCGCCTCCCCATAATGCCCGTGGCGAACCGCTTAATCCCTGGATGGTCGCGGTGACGGTGGCTTTGACCACCTTCATGGAAGTGCTGGATATTTCCATTGCCAATGTGGCGTTGCGCCATATTGCCGGGGATCTGGGCGCAGGGGAGGATGAAGCCACCTGGGTGTTGACCTCTTACATGGTCGCCAACGCCATCGTGTTGCCCATTAGCGGCTGGATGTCCAGCCTGCTTGGAAGGCGCCGGTTTTACATGCTGTGCGTCACGCTGTTTACTGCCAGCTCGCTGCTCTGTGGACTGGCCCCCAACTTGTTCATGCTGATCGTATTTCGTACCCTGCAAGGCATGGGGGGCGGCGGATTGCAACCCAGTTCGCAGGCTATTTTGTCGGATACGTTTCCACCCGCCAAGCGCGGCATGGCCTTTGCCGTGTATGGGCTGACCACAGTCCTGGCACCCGCCATCGGCCCTACGGTGGGCGGATGGATTACGGATAGCTTCAACTGGCGCTGGATTTTTCTCATCAACGTTCCCGTTGGTTTCGTTTCCTTGTATTTTACTTCGCGCCTGGTATTCGACCCCCCCCAGTTTTCCGCCCAACGTCTGCTGCAGAAAGCCCGTGGATTCAAGGTGGATTATCTGGGCTTCGTCCTGCTCACACTGGGCTTTGGCGCGCTCCAGATTTTTCTGGACAAGGGGCAGCAGGAGGACTGGTTTGATTCTCATTTCATTGTGACGCTGGCCGTCATTTCCTCTACGGCTTTGCTACTGCTTCCCTGGTGGGAATTGCGGCAGAAAGACCCCATGGTGGACATCCGTTTGCTGCGCGACAAGAACTTTCTGTTCAGCAACATTCTCATGTTTCTGCTGGGTTTTGTGCTGTTTGGCAGCACGGTACTGTTGCCCTTGTTGGTGCAAACCCTGATGGGGTACTCGGCCATGGATGCGGGCATGCTGCTCTCTCCCGGAGGGATTGCCGTGCTCTGCTTCATGCCCTTCATTGGCATGCTGGTCAACCGGGTTGATGTCCGGCACATGATCACTTTTGGTGTGCTGGCCAATGCCCTGGCCCTGTTTTTGTTGTCCCGTACCGACTTGCAAGCGGATTATGCCTCCCTGGCCACCTTGCGCGTCATTCAGGGGGTAGGCCTGGGGTTCTTGTTTGTTCCCCTCAATACCATTGCCTTCGCCAATATTCCCATGGCCAAAAGTAGTAATGCCTCGGCCATCATCAATTTGTCCCGAAATCTGGGGGGCAGTTTTGGTATTTCGCTCATGCAAACCTGGTTGACTCAGGGAACCCAACGCCATCAAGTGGATTTGGTGGCCCATGTCACGGCCTTTTCCAGTCGCACCCAAGACACGCTCAACACCTTGGCTCAGGCCCTCATGGCCCAGGGTGTGACGGCTGGTGAGGCGCTCACCAAGGCCCAAGCCGTGCTCATGCAATCACTCCAACAACAGGCAGCCTCCCTGGCCTTCCTGGATAATTTTCGGCTGCTGGCCTTTTTATTCCTGGCCTTCATTCCTCTGGTGTATGTGATGAATAAACCGCCGCGACATGGGTAGGGGCTTGGCGTGACCTTCAACGAATTGCGTTTCGTGGTGGCAGTGGCGCACCTGCGTCATTTCAGAAAGGCTGCGGAACACTGTTTTGTCACGCAACCTGCCTTGTCTAGTGCCATCCAGAAGCTGGAGGAAGAGCTGGGGGTGCGTTTATTCGAGCGCTCGCGCACTGAGGTGGTTCCCACCCCGATCGGCCAGCAATTGATTGCTCAGGCTGCGCTGATTCTGGAACAGGCCGAGGCGCTCAAGCGCATGGCCCGTGAAGGGGCAGACCCCTTGGTGGGAACCCTCAAATTGGGGGTGATTCACACCGTGGGCCCTTACCTGTTGCCTGATCTGGTGACGCATTTACATCCTATCGCGCCCAACATGCCGCTGATGGTGGAGGAATCCACCACTGCCCAGTTAGAAGAACATCTCAAACAGGGTGAGGTGGATGTGGCCTTGGTGGCCTTACCATTCGAAGTGGCCGGGATTCAAACCCGTGCCCTGTATCAGGAAGAATTCGAGGTTGTCGTGCCCCAGGGGCATCCCTGGAGTCAGCGCAGCTGTGTGACCTCACAGGAATTGGGCCGGGAAACGGTCTTGCTCTTGCCCTCCGTGCATTGCTTCAGTACCCAGGTGGTGGAGTCCTGCCCCGAGTTGGGCGGCAAACAAGCCTTGATCCAGCAAGGGAACAGTCTGGAAACCTTGCGCAACATGGTGGCCTCGGGAATGGGGATCACCGTGCTGCCCGCCAGCGCCAATAGTGAAAAATATCGCAGTCCGTTGCTGCACACGATTGCCTTCACGCCACCCGTTCCGCACCGTCGCATCGGTATGGCCTGGCGCAAAAGTTATACCCGGCGGGCAGCACTGGAAGCACTCACCCAGGCGCTTGGTGCGGTCCGGCTGCGCGGGGTAAAAATGCTTTCCAACCAATAGGCTACAGCACAGCAATGAGATCATTCAAGCGCGCAATAGGGAGAACGGCATGACTCTTCCCGGACTTACCCGACTGCTGGGGGGGGCGCTCTGTATGCTGTTCGCCACAAACACCTGGGCCCTGGAGGTGGGGCAAGCCGCTCCGGCCTATCAGGCACGATTACAGAACGGGCATACGCTGTCCTCTGACCAAGAGCGGGGCAACGTGGTATTGATTCATTTCTGGGCCACCTGGTGCATTCCCTGTCGTACCGAAATGCCCGCGATGGAACGTTATTACCAACAACATCGTCATCAGGGGCTGGAAATTCTGATGGTTTCCATGGACAGCGAGGAAGACCTGCCCAGGATGCAA
>DAIDKJ010000150.1 GCA_027450105.1 Ferrovum sp. | reverse complement strand
ATGAAAAATCTCACGGCTCGCCGCTCATTTTCGTTGGCTTCGAGCGCGTCACTGGCATTATCCACAACGTACAGTCGAGCATTGGTGGACTGTATTTGTTCAAACAGGCGCTTGGCTTTTGCCAAAGACTTCACGCCGCTGGCCTGAACCTCATACACCAGGCCGCCGGTTTCCGTCCCGTCCAGAATGTCGATCTGCTCGGCATGGGCGGGATTGGCCTGTAGCGCCTCGAAAATCGCTCTAACCCGCCGTTTCACAGTAGATACATCGTCCTCTAGGCTGACGATACAAACTCTGCCACGAGCCACCTGGAGGCCGGCAAAGGGCAACCCCAGAGCAACATGAACCGCCAGCGTCAAAGCCAGTGAGGATTTTCCTGACCCACCGTGTCCGGCCAGTAAAGTCACTTGATTCTCTGGGACAAGGGTTTCTACCATGAACGGCTGATCCGGGATCGGCTCTGTTAACAAAGTGCTGTGGATCGTCTCACGCATGAAGCCGGGGTCATGGGGTTCTGTCGTGGCATTCGTGGAGCCTTTGAGAGGATTGCCCCACCCTGCCTGTTGTGCGAGATGGAAAACCGCCCTATACCCCGTAACTGCCTTGGCGAATCCAGGCCAAAGCCGTTGTGGTTCGCCAGGCTGGTACTTCGCGCTGGTCTGTGACCACTGATCCCAAAGAGTGAACCCAACCTCTCCGAGTTCATATAGGGCATGACCAACGGCTATCCAGGTATCTCGGATGTCTGAATCCAGAGATTTGAGCGCATCCTGCAAGTCTTGTCGGGTGGTATCGGCGATCAGGATCGGCATAACATGTGCCACGGTTGCGGATTCCGTCTTGCGTTGGGTCGTCACCAGCGCCAGCAACCAATCGGGTGCCGTGGCAATGGTGGGGGCATCGCCTGTGGTGGGGTCCCAATCTGTCCAGGCATATCCGCCAGGCGCAACCTTTGACGGTTCCACAACGATCTGGCCACCGTCCCCCCGAACATCCAGACCGGATAAAACGCCGGCTCTTGAGGCCACATGGTCCCCTGGATGCTTGAACAGTAAGTGCCGCCCCCCGCTTCTGGTGGTTGCTTCCAGCGTAACGACAGGCTGACCACTGTTATGCTGATCCAGTAAACCTTGCCACGAGGCAAGCCCACTAGCACCATCCAAATCCACAGCAAAGATTCCAGACACCGCGCCAGTGACGATCCCAAGATTTCCGTTCCAGTCGGTGAAGTCATAGGTAAAGTCGGAGTCTGCCCAGCCTCGAACCACCGGTGTTTTTTCACCTTGCACAATCGGCAACCCCCGCCAACCCAGGGCTTTGTAGGCTCGAACATAGTCCTGAATGGTGGCGTTCATAATAAACCGCCAATGTGGGCTACCAAGATCAGCAGCGTCACCAGATAAACGTATAGAACCAGTGAGGTCAATATGTCGGTATAATTCACCCGTGGTGTTGGGGGCGTGCCGTGAGTTGGTGCGCCCTTGTTTTTTGTGGTGTTGTCCATGACTCAAGCCCCCGCTTTGGAATTATCAGCGGCTTGTGGACTTCCAACGCGCACCAGATGTGCTTCCAGCCACGCTTGCACTTCGGAAACTTTCCAAACGGTCCTAGAGGTGCCAATTATCTTAAATGGCTTTGGGAATTTTCTGGCGGATGCCAGGTTATAAATAGAACTGCGGCTAAGCGTTGTGAGTTTCTTTACCCCGGCAAGATCGGTAACTTCTGGGGCTTTTTCGGTAACGGTATTTGCCATTTGGGCACCTCATGTTTTTGAATGGTGTCCAATTAAATACTGTCCAATTCTGGATGTATTTGGAAGTTTTTTGAAAAAACGCTTAAAACTTCCAAACGTCAGAGGAAACCTTCGGTAAATGCACGCCACAGATCGGGGTCTGCGGGGCCTTCTTGGTCTGGTGCGTCACCCATGACAATGGTGCAAATCTGCCGCATGACTTCTATAGTAGGCGGCTTTCCCGTCCCCAGATTGCGCCACCGCCTGCCAAGGAACGTCAGGAAATTGCGGTTACTGCGCTCGGTGTAGTTGATGTTATGCGGCTTATCCAGCCACTTCGCGAAGTCCTGCACTACGCCCATGACTGCGTCCAAAACTGGGCCAGCGTTGACCGGGCTATCGGGCATCAGCCAGGGGACAAGCGTGAGACTTTTCCCTGTCCTTGGGTCGTTGATGACTCTGCTGGAAAGATTTTGCTCCAGGGTAGCGCGATATTCATTGATGACAGCCAGGGCAGCGCGCAGCGTTTCCGCCTGGGCCTCATGCTTGCGCTGTAACTCTTTCTGGCCTTTGTGCATATAGTCGATGCATGCACCTATGACCGCGTGGGCCTCATCAACCCCCAAAGCCCAAAAACGCTCATCGGTCTTTATATCTTCCAGGGGCCTCATGCTGTCCCCCTGAGTGATACCACTGTTGCGCTACGCTGCTCCAGCCAATCTTCTAGCCTGGCCAATGCCGCCGCCTTTTGCGGTAGGTAGTCGCCATGCTGATAATGCCGATGCACCACGGACCCAAGGCCGTGGGACTGCAACTGCTCCCGGATTTCAGCAGGGATGTTGATTTCAGCCATGCGCGTTTCCATCGTCTCGCGCAGGTCACCAAGGCGTAGATTATCGGCCCCCATTGCGCGAAAGATGCGCTTGGCCGCATGGTCCAGATCGGTGACACTGATCGGCACTTTCCCGGTTCTCGTGAATAACCAAGGGCTGCCCACCATCTCCGCATCGGCACGGATCCGGGTCAACTTGGCTGCTGCTAGTCCCCGGATCGGTAGCCTGTGATCCCGCGCCTCTGTACGCCGTCCCTTGGGGTCAAGCAACCGCAGAACACCATCCGCATAATCTGACACCTGGGCGCGTAACAGTTGCGTAGGCCGCTGTCCAGCCAACAGGATGCACAACTCGATGGCTCGGCCTGCCGGGGTATCCAACTCCCGCACTCTCTCCAGGAACTCACGCAACTGGGTTTCAGTGAGCGCCGCCTTGCGTACCGCTGCCGGGCCTGGGGGGATGTTCTGCAACGGGTTTGTGTCGATACCGAACCAGACACCCGCCGCCGCAAGTGGGTTATTGGTTGACGCGATGGCATGACGATAGGCAGCACCGAGATAGACGCGGAGTTTCTGCCCTTTGCGGATTTTCCCTTCGTCGAGGTAGTAGCGCCGTAATATGGCCGCCCATTCGGGAGTGGGTACCGCGCTGGCATCTTTCTCGCCAAGTTCTGGAAAGTCGCGTAACAGGTTAGCGAACTCCCGCCGCACTGCCGCCACCGATATTTTTTTTCTGCGTTCCAAGTCATCGACATAGAACTGCATCAGCCGTGCAACTGTCCGCCTTTGTCGCACTTCGGCTTCTCTGTGTTGTCGTTCACGTTGGGCCTGTTTGGCCTTTGCAGCGCGTTCCCTCTCGGCCAGCAGATCCATGTCGGGGATTCGCCTACGCTCGGCTGCTGCTGCTTGAGCCGCAGCGCGTGCGACAGCAAGGGCACCGTCCTCTGAGCCGTAGGGTCCAACTGACAACTTGACTCGCTTGGCCTTACCGTCGATGGTGTATTGATACCACCAAGTCGCCGCTCCGCTCCTGTAACGCAACAGCAGGCTTCCATGTCCCCTTCCCAACGATTCGGACAGGAATCCAGCGCCACCTTTGCGAATGGTGTTAGTGATGGTCCTGTCAGTCAACATAATCAGTATCCTTGGCGTGGATAAACAACGGATAAACTTATACGCTGGCTGCTGGTGGCTGTCAAGGGATTCCCTTGGATACTTTACTCATTGTATTTAAAGTGATTGGCGTTGTTTACCCATGCTTGGATAAACTTCTGTGGACCCCAATAAATACGCCTTTGAGTCCCTTAAAATCCCTCGGCCATTGCGGCTGTGCCGGTTCGATTCCGGCTCCGGGCACCACCCCTCTTCCAAAGGCATCCAGAAACATCCA
>DAIDKJ010000149.1 GCA_027450105.1 Ferrovum sp. | reverse complement strand
CGCCAGCGCCTCAAAACTGTTTTCGGCTCGTTCCTGCCGGGCCGCCTTGGCAATCTTCCGGTGCATAGCAGGATCAATTCCATTGGCCAGCATAGTACGAGCTTGGTCCCGCTTATCACGCGCCGCCTTGATAGAAACCTCGGGGTACGTCCCTAGGCTTAGGGTCTTTTCCTTGTCGTCAAACCGATACTTGAGACGCCACCACCTGCCGCCTGTCGGGGTGACGATCAGGAATAGACCTTTTCCGTCATAGAGCTTGAATGGGGTACCTGCGGGTTTTGTCTGTTTGATCTGTGTGTCTTTCAGGGCCATGATTTACCTCACTTTTCGCCAGAATTGGGGTAACTGTTTTTCGGAAAGGTGAGTTACCCCCGAATGTTACCCCAAGATTTATTGCGTTGGAATGAGACTATCTTACCCCACAAAATACGAAAAACCAATAAAAAACCCGCACTTAGGCGGGTTCGGGGTACTGCTTGAGACTGTTTAAAACGGGTAAATGGTAGGCGGTAGAGGACTCGAACCTCCGACCTTTGCCATGTCAAGGCAACGCTCTAACCAGCTGAGCTAACCGCCTGCAAAGTTTGTTCAAGCCAATGATTCTAATCGATTCCACCTGACGCGTCCAGTTGATGCAAGGTTGTTCTGTAAAAACGAGCTTGGATCCTATCCAACCCTTCGATCATTGGGACGCTCACATCCAGGGCCCACAGGGCGCAGTTCTGGCGCCATGCGGCAAGTAGTCGGGTTGTATTTGACTATGATCACGCTGTTTGAGAGGCTAGCTTTCAGCGGTGGTCGGGTCGATGGTGGTTTTTATTTGTGAGATTCGGTTTGCAGGGAACCCACCTTTTTCAGCGTGCTCTTTGACGGTTGCTGCGTCAGGGGCAATATAAATGCAATACACCTTGTCATTCGTGACGTAGCTTTCCAGCCATTGGATCTTTGCCCCCATCTCGCTCAATATACCGCAGGACTTTTGCGAAATTCCTTGTAATTCCTGAGGGGATAGGGCACCAGCGTTAGGTATTTCGCGTTCGATAATGAATTTAGGCATGGAAATTTCCCGGTTGAATGGTTGGTAGAATACTTGGCGGCATTTTTGAACCAGTACAAAATCATGAGACTGCGGACACTGCGGTTACAAGTCTGAAGTGCAACAGCCTGTGCTTGCGTTGTCGTACAGCGCATCTCCACGCCAAATGATACTGCACGGTGTCATCTGAATCCAGGCATTTTTCTTGATCGCAGGTTAGGCTCCTTACCCACCTTTGGCACTTGGTCCGCAGGGAGATCGAGCAACTCCACTTGGCTCCCTGAGCCAGTGGTTGTCGGGATTGTTGTTGTGTTTATGCGCTTCCTGTAGCATTGACACATCTTGCAATATGCACCGATGCCAAAGTTAAGCGGACCCCGTTGAATCATGGAACAAGTCAGTCGCCCAATCAGAGTCTTGAGGGAGCGTTCCGGTTGGTCTCTCGGTTTTTCTTCCACTCGGTTATTTTCATGGCCTTTCATTCATGCCAATCCTGACATGCACAAAGCTCATCAACAAAGTCTTGTCTCGAGCGGACTGCTCAAGTTCTGGCAATCCTTTGCAATGAAGTATGTTACTTGGGAGTTTGTTCGTGGCTTGTGCACAGCTTGAAAAGGCTTCCGAATGGAATCTGGTAATCTTGCGCAATGCCAGTGATGGCAATCATCTTCTGGACTGTGAAGGCCGCATACTGGAAGTGAGTGAATCCTTTTGTACGCTGCTGGGGTGCTCTCGTGAAGAACTCATGGGAAAACACGTCTCCCAATGGTATGCCCTTTTCCCACACCCGCAAGAGGTGCAGGGGGGAATGGGAAACCGGCTTGAGAACAATGATCATTCTCCTTACCAAACCAAGTGCCGTCGCCAGGACGGCACAGTAATCGATATCGAAGTGTCCAGCACCCAGATCAATCTGGATGGCAGGGTCGTTCTGCTCAATTCATCCCGAGACATCACCAAACGCAAAGAAACAGAGTGTTCACTGAGACAGCAAATCGAATTCACACAGAGCGTGTTCAACGCCATCCCTGACTTGATGTTCGAGCTTGATCTGAATGGTACTTATATCAACCTTTGGGCCCATGATCCAACGCTGCTTGCAGGGCAGAAGGAAGCGTTGCTGGGCAAGACCGTTGAAGAAGTACTGCCTGAGCAAGCGGCAAAAGCCGTTATGTCGGCCCTGTATGAGGCGAACACCCAGGGAAAATCCAAAGGGCAAACGATCTGTCTGGACCTGCCTCACGGCAGGTGCTGGTTTGAGTTATCCACTTCAAGGATGTCCATGGGCCAGAACCAGAACCAGAACCAGAACCAGCACTTCATCATGTTATCCCGTGAAATCACCGATCGAAAGCTGGCAGAGGCCCAGATCCAGCAACTGGCCTATTACGATCAATTGACGGGCCTTCCCAACCGGCGATTGTTTCATGATCGCCTCAAACAGGATATGAAGCGCATCCGGCGCAATAAAACTTCATTGGCGCTGCTATATATCGATCTGGACAAATTCAAGGAAGTAAACGACTCGCTGGGACATGACAAAGGAGATGTCCTGTTAATGGAAGTGTCCAAGAGAATCCGTCAACAGGTCAGGGATACGGATACTTTGGCCCGACTGGGGGGAGATGAATTTGCCATCGTTTTGCCCGAGTATCACGAGACCAGTAATATCGACCGTGTGGTTCACAAAGTGCTGCAATCTCTCGAACAACCCTTCGATTTGGGTCACGGGAGTGTCGTTCATATTTCCGGAACCATCGGCATTGCCCTGTACCCCCAAGAGGCTGAAAGCATCGATGATCTGTTGAGATACGCTGACCAAGCCATGTATGTCGCGAAAAATTCCAAATCGAGCCGGTTTGGCTATTTTACCCGCAGCATGCAGGAGGCAGCGCGCAACAAGCTGACCCTGACCACCGATCTGCGTCATGCCTTGGAGCGCAATCAGCTCGAAGTGTATTTTCAGCCCATCGTGGATGCTCAAAGCGAGGAGGTTGTCAAGGCGGAGGCCTTGCTGCGTTGGCACCATCCCGTGCATGGCACCATCAGTCCAACCCTGTTCATTCCCCTGGCAGAGGAATCAGGACTCATTCTGACCATCGGTGAATGGGTGTTCGAGGAAACCCTGAGACAGATTGCCAAATGGAAGAAAAACACCAAAAAACTTGTTCAGGTCAGCGTGAACAAATCATCTGTGCAATTCATGCAGGATAAAATACACCAATGGCACGAAAGTTATCTCCAATCAGGATTGCCCGAACAGAGCATTACGGTAGAGATCACGGAGAGCTTGTTGTTGTCGGATTCCGACAAAGTCGCCAATCAATTCAATTTTTTCAAGGAACATGGCATCGAACTGTCGATCGATGATTTTGGAACAGGATTCTCGGCGCTTTCCTATCTGCACCGTTTTCACGTGGATTATCTCAAGATAGACAAATTGTTCATCCAGAAGATGGAAGCGGATTTTTCCAGCAGGGCCTTGACCGAAGCGGTGATTATCATGGCCCATAAGCTGCAAATCAAAACAATCGCTGAGGGGGTGGAAACCGAAGCGCAACGAGATCTGCTCAAATCCTTTGGCTGCGACTATTTGCAGGGCTTTTTCTATTCAAAGCCGGTTCCATCCGACGACTTTGAAGCATTGATCAAAGAGGGAATTTCCCCTAGCCTCTGACTGCTGAGGCTAATCCAACGACTTAACGACCATCTGGCAATCCGTCACCCCATCGTAAAAAACCATGAGTGAAAAAGTATAAAATGTACCGTTCCTTCGGCCAGTATCCTACGGGAAAGTTTGCGTAGGGTTGGACGATGAGTCATTGATTTTGTTGATGAGGTCTTCTTCCGAGATCACATCCACCCCCCATTGCCGGGCTTTGACGGCCTTTTGACTGGTGGAGCTGGCCTCGGCCAATACCAGATAGTCCAGCCCCTGGTGGACGTTATCCACCAGTTCGTAGC
>DAIDKJ010000148.1 GCA_027450105.1 Ferrovum sp. | reverse complement strand
CAGCCGTTGGTTTTTGGCTGTTCCACCCTCGAAAGGCTGATCGTCCAGAAAACCGGCATAGTCCATGACAACCTGATCCTCTTTTTGCGCTGGTCGCGTCACGGTTTCGTAGTGCATGCGTTGGCGACGCAAAATATCCAGGGTGCGATCCACATCCGCCTCGGTCACTTCGGTGACGGTTCGCTCCACCCGTTGTTGCGTTACATCCCCCAGCACCACCTCTGGAAACACTTCAAAATGGGCCGTAAACTCAAAGGCCCCCTGGGCAGCATCCGTTTTGGGTTCAAAGCGCGGAAAGCCGGCCACACGCATCTGCTCCTGGGTCACTGCCTCGGTAAAACACTGTTGCGCCATCTCCCCCAGAGCTTCCTGATGAACCTGTCCACCATACTGTTGCATGACGATGCGCAAAGGCGCCTTACCCGGACGAAAACCCTGGATACGCAAGGTTTTTGACAGGCGCTTGAGGCGTTTGTCGACTTCGGCTTCCACATCGGGGAGCGCGATGCTCAGGTGTAAAGTGCGTTCGAGTGTACTAGCTTGCGTTGTTTCCATTACCGAGCCTTGATTGAGGTTGAGCGGGGGTTAAACGTGCCATTATACAAAATTGGGGGCTTTTGGGGTATGCTCCCGCAGACTACCTCCTGAATCCCTTATCCCTCACTCATGACCGCCTCCGGCCCCATCATCCTGCAAGCCCTGCAACTAACCAAAGGATTTCGCGGGTTTATCGCGCTGGATGCGGTGAATCTCACGGTCCGTCAAGGCACGATTCATGCGTTGATCGGCCCCAATGGCGCGGGCAAAACCACCTGCTTCAACCTGCTCACACGGTTCTTGACCGCCGATTCCGGAAAAATCCTGTATCGCGGTCAGGATATCACGCGCCGAACACCAGCCTGGGTAGCGCGTCAGGGATTGGTGCGCTCGTTTCAGATCTCGGCAGTTTTTCCCCACCTGAGCGTTCTGGAAAATGTCTGTATCGCCCTGCAACGGGGGCTTGGAAACAGCTTTCACTTCTGGAAGTCGGGACGTTCTCTGCGGACCCTGGAACCACGCGCCCTGGAGCTTCTACATCAGGTGGGACTGGATCATCAGGAAACGCGATTGGCGGTGTCCCTGCCCTACGGCCAAAAACGCGCTTTGGAAATTGCCACCACCCTGGCACTGGACCCCGAACTCCTGCTGTTGGACGAACCAACCCAGGGCATGGGACCAGAAGACGTGGTCCGGATCATGGGGTTGATTCAGCAGGTGGCGGCCCAGCGCACGGTTTTGATGGTAGAGCACAATATGAAGGTGGTCTCCGCCATTTGTGACCGCATCACGGTGCTGGCGCGGGGTCGGGTGCTGGCAGAGGGCAGCTATGAAGAAATGGCCCGGCATCCTGAAGTGCTCAGTGCCTATATGGGGACTGAGCCTCTGTACCCGGCACTCGCTGGGACCTGAATCCATGACAGCCGCAGAATATATCCGCATAAGCAACTTGCATGCCTTTTATGGTGAATCGCATATCCTCCATGGCCTGGATTTCACGCTGCGGCGTGGCGAATGCCTGGCCTTGCTGGGGCGTAACGGTGCCGGTCGCAGCACCACCTTGCGAGCCCTGATGGGGTTGATCAGTCAACGCACCGGCTCGATCATGATCAATGGCGTGGAAGCCATCCGCTTGCCGGCCCATCGTATCGCCCGCCTGGGGTTGGGATACTGTCCCGAAGAGCGCGGCATCTTTGCCTCTTTGAGCTGCGAGGAAAATCTGCTCCTGCCGCCGCTAGTGGCACCAGGCGGCCTGTCTTTGGAGGAACTGTATACGCTGTTCCCCAACCTCAGGGAGCGACGCCATAGTCCGGGAACCAGACTGTCGGGAGGGGAGCAACAGATGCTGGCCCTGGCCCGAATTTTGCGAACGGGGGCGCGAACCTTGCTGCTGGATGAAATCTCGGAAGGTTTGGCCCCGGTCATCGTGCAGCGCCTGGCCGAGGTGGTGCATCTTCTAAAATCCAGAGGCTATACGGTTTTATTGGTGGAACAAAATTTCCGTTTTGCTGCCCCGCTGTGCGATCGCATGATCGTTCTGGAGCAAGGTGCCATCGCGCTGGAAGTATCAGGCCCGGAGGCGCTTGCCCAACATCAGGAACGACTCCATCAGATGCTGGGAATCTAGAGTCCATATCATGCCCGACAAGCGCTCGCCCCTGCTTTCAACCCGGTTTGCGTGCGGACTTTTTGCGAAGACCCCGAAGCATCGACGAATGGCCGGGAGCACCGTAAAATGCCACGGTAACATGCCTCGGTAACATGCCCCATGACGGATTTTTTGGTCGAACCACACATTTGGAGTAATCATGAATCGGATTGACGCCTGTTTTTTGTCACGAGCCCTATCCCCCTGGATCTGGATTGCACTAGCATTGAGCATGTGCTCTGCGCAGACGCACGCAGCGTACTCCGACAACGTGGTCAAAATCGGGGTATTGACCGACATGTCTGGCCCTTATTCCGATCTGGCCGGACCCGGCGCCATCGTGGCCGCACAGATGGCCGTCGAAGATTTTGTGGCGCGGCAAAAACCTGACTTCAAGGTGGAACTGGTAACCGCCGATCACCAGAACAAGGGCGATATTGCCGCCAACAAGGCGCGCGAATGGTTTGATCGCGAGCAAGTGGATGTGGTGTCGGAATTGGTCACCAGTTCTACGGCCCTGGCCGTCATGAAAGTGGCCAAGGAAAAAAACCGCATTGCGCTGATCACCGGGGCCGGGTCCTCGCGCATCACCAACGAAGACTGCAATGATGTGACGGCCCATTGGGCCTACGATACCTATGCCACGGGGAACGGCACCGGCAAAGCGGTCGTCCAGCAGGGTGGAAAAACCTGGTTTTTTTTGACAGCCGACTACGCATTTGGCCAATCCCTGGAAAAAGACACTACCGCAGTCATTTTGGCCAATGGTGGGAAGGTACTGGGGTCCGTGCGCCATCCCTTCCCCAGCACGGATCTTTCCTCCTTTCTGCTCAAGGCTCAGGCCTCGGGAGCCCAGGTCATCGGGCTGGCCAACGCGGGTTCGGACACCATCAATGCCGTCAAGCAGGCCTCCGAATTTGGAATCACGCCCAAACAAACCCTGGCTGGATTACTGATGTTCATCACCGACATCAACAGTTTGGGCTTGAAAGCCACCCAGGGCATGTATCTTACCGAAGCGTTTTACTGGGATATGAATCAGGACACCCGCACCTGGTCCAAGCGCTTTTATGAACGGCATAAAAAAATGCCCACCATGGTACAGGCAGGTCTTTATTCGGCGCTGACGCATTACCTCGAAGCCGTAAAGGCCACACACTCCGACAGCACAGCAGTGGTCATGGCCCAGATGCGAAAGACGCCAGTGAATGATTTTTTCACCCACAATGGCCAATTGCGCGCCGATGGCTTGATGCAGCATGACATGTACTTGATGCAGGTAAAAAAACCCTCCGAGTCCCATTACCCCTGGGATGATTACTTCGTGCGGGCCACCTTGCCCGGAGCAGAAGCCTTCCAACCTCTGGGCTTGTCCCGTTGCCCTTTGATTCACCGATGATCGACATATTTGGGGTGCCTTTGCTGGCCCTGCTGGGGCAGATGCTGCTGGGTCTGGTAAACGGCTCCTTCTACGCACTGCTCAGCCTGGGTTTGGCCGTCATCTTTGGCCTGCTCAACGTGATCAATTTCGCCCATGGCGCGTTTTACATGATGGGCGCCTTTGCAGCCTGGGGATTACTGACTCTTACTGGCGTCGGTTATTTTGGCGCTCTGGTTCTGGTTCCTCCGCTCATTGGACTGGTGGGTCTGATGGTGGATCGCCTGCTGCTCAAACGCATTGCCCACCTGGATCCTCTCTATGGTTTATTGCTGACTTTTGGTCTGGCGCTGATACTGGAGGGTGGGTTTCGTTACCAGTTTGGCGTCAGTGGCGAAAGCTACGACGTGCCAGAGTCCTTGCAAGGGGCCCTGGATTTGG
>DAIDKJ010000147.1 GCA_027450105.1 Ferrovum sp. | reverse complement strand
GTTGTCTGGTGGGTGCGCCCGTTCTTCAGGAAAAGGTGGCTTGAGCATGGCATTGCTGAACATCGAAATCGACGGTCAAAGCACTCAGGTGGAAAGCGGCCGTACCGTCATGGACGCGGCCAAACAGCTGGGTATCAAAATCCCCCACTTCTGTTATCACCGCAAGCTGTCCATTGCGGCAAACTGCCGCATGTGTCTGGTGCAGGTGGAAAAGGCCCCCAAACCGCTACCCGCCTGCGCCACGCCAGTAACCGAAGGCATGAAGGTGCAAACCCATTCGGACTATGCAATCAAGGCGCAAAAAGCGGTGATGGAGTTTTTGCTCATCAATCACCCGCTGGATTGCCCCATTTGCGACCAGGGCGGCGAGTGCAAACTGCAGGACCTCAGTGTGGGGTATGGCGGTGGGGCTTCGCGCTATCGGGAAGAAAAACGTGTGGTGTCCAACAAGGATCTGGGACCACTCATTGCTACCGACATGACCCGCTGTATCCTGTGTACCCGGTGCGTGCGTTACGGTCAGGAAATTGCCGGCATCATGGAACTGGGCGTGGGTGGAAGGGGGGAACATTCTGAAATTCTGGCCTTCATGGATCTGACAGTGGATTCCGAAGTCTCCGGAAACGCCATCGATCTATGCCCGGTGGGCGCCCTCACCAGCAAACCCTTCCGTTACAAGGCGCGTTCCTGGGAGCTCACCCGCTTCCCCGGGGTAAGTCCCCATGATGGATTGGGAACCCAGATCCAGGTGCAGGTCAAACAACGCACCGAGGTGGTCCGTGTGTTACCGCGCACCAACGATGACATCAATGAATGCTGGCTGTCGGATCGGGACCGTTTCTCCTATCAGGGATTGCACGCGCCCGACCGCCTGCTGCGTCCGCGTGTCAAGCGTCAGGGACAATGGGTGGAAGTGGATTGGGCCGAAGCGCTGCAACGGGTGGTGGATGCCCTCAACGGCGTGCGTCACGCCCATGGCCCCGAAAGCCTGGGGGCATTGGTGAGTCCGCATCAAACGCTGGAAGAGCTCTATCTCGCGCAAAAGCTGATGCGCGCGCTGGGGTCGCATCACATCGACCACCGCTTGCGGCAAACCGATTTTACGCTGGACCCCTTGCAGCAGGGAGCCCCTTGGCTGGGTGTGCCCATTGCGCAATGGTCCAAGATGCCAGCTTGCCTGCTCATTGGCACGGTATTGCGCCAGGAACAGCCCTTATTGGGGGTGCGCCTGCGTCGGGCCGCCTCCAAGGGAACGCAAGTGCACCTCATCAACCCGCTGCGCGATGATCTGGCCATGCCCGTGGCACAGCAATTCTTGGGCAAACCCAGCGAGTTGCCGGTATTAGTGGCGGAAGTACTCAGTGCCGTGGCGCAACGCCGCAACCAGGCGGTGAATGAAAGTCTGCAGGGTTTGCTGACCCAGCAGCCTTCCCCCACGGCCTGCGCCATCGCGGATAGTTTGGTGCAGGCAGGGCCGGGTTGTGGGTTGTTTCTGGGCCAGTTGGCACAACACCACGGGGCTTTCAGCACTATCTATGCATTGACTCAGGAATTGGCACGCATGCTGGATTGCCCCTTTGGTCTGCTCAGCCCGGCGGCCAATAGTGTGGGTGCGTGGCTTGCCGGAGCGCTACCCCACCGGGGACTGCTGGGCAGCCACTCGACACCGGGGCTCGACGCTCAGGCGCAGCTGCGCAACCCGCGCAAGGCCTATCTGGTGATGGGGGTGGAGCCCGAACTGGATACGGCCGATCCAACGCTGACCCTGTCGGCCTTGCGGGGTGCCGAGTTCGTCGTGGCGCTAACGCCGTTCCTCGGTCAGGCCGAAAGCTGGGCCGATGTCATCCTGCCCATTGCGCCATTTACCGAAACCGCAGGAACCTTCATCAGCATGGAAGGCCGTGTGCAGACCTTCAATGGGGTCGTGGCCGCGCAAGGCGAGGCCCGGCCCGCCTGGAAAGTTCTGCGCGTCCTGGGCAATTTGTTTGAGCTCAGCGGGTTCGATCAGGTCTCTGTAGATGAGGTGCGCGCCGAAATCTCTCCCGAACTGTCGCAAATCGCTGGCCAAAATCTCAATAACCAGCTGGCCTCCTTACCCGCTCCCCATATCCGGGCGTCTCTGGGTATGATCGAACGCATTGGAACCGTCCCTGTTTATCAGGCCGACGCCTTGGTGCGACGTGCGCCGGCGCTTCAGGCCACGGCGCTTGGCGCGTCTCCGGTTGTAACGGTGCACCCCGATCTGGGGCGGCGCTTGGGGCTGGAGGCCGGGATGTCGGTGCGGGTTCGGCAGGGAGAGGGCGAGGCCTTGCTGCCCCTGGTGTTTGACTCGGGTATTCCCGATGGTTGCGCCCGTATTCCCACGGCCCATGAGGCCACGGCAACCCTGGGCGACGCCCTGGGAACGGTAACTCTGGAGGTGGCGTAATGGTTCCCGAATCCATTCAGGCCTTGTTCGGGCCCTACTGGCAGTTGCTCTGGACCCTGATCAAGATCGTGGTCATCGTCTTGCCCATGATGGGCGCCGTGGCCTACCTCACCCTGGCCGAGCGCAAGGTCATTGGGTATATGCAGATTCGCATTGGCCCCAACCGTGTGGGTCCGAAGGGTTTGCTGCAACCCATCGCCGATGCCATCAAGCTCTTGATGAAAGAAATCATCATTCCCAGCGGGGCCAACAAGATTCTTTTTGGCCTGGCTCCGGTGCTGAGCATCATGCCAGCACTGGCCGCCTGGGCGGTGGTGCCCTTTACCCCGGAACTGGTTTTGGCCAATGTGGATGCCAGCCTGCTCTATATCATGGCCATTACCTCCATGGGGGTTTATGGCGTGGTGCTGGCGGGTTGGTCCTCAAACTCCAAATATGCCTTTTTAGGTGCCTTGCGTTCCGCTGCTCAGATCGTGTCATACGAAATCGCCATGGGCTTTGCCCTGGTGACCGTATTGATGATGTCCCATAGCCTGAATCTGCTGGAAATCGTCAAAGCCCAGCAAGGCCCCCTAGGGTTGCTGCAATGGAATCTGATTCCGCTGTTCCCCATGTTCGTGGTGTACGTCATCGCGGGTACCGCAGAAACCAACCGGGCCCCCTTTGATGTGGCGGAAGGTGAATCGGAAATCGTGGCGGGTTTTCACGTGGAATATTCCGGGATGGCTTTTGCCATTTTCTTCCTGGCCGAATATGCCAACATGATTCTGATTTCAGCACTGGCTTCCCTGTTGTTCATGGGGGGTTGGCTGTCACCTCTGCCTTTCTTGCCGGATGGCATTTTGTGGCTATTTGCCAAAATGGCCTTCGTCCTGTTCCTGTTCCTCTGGTTTCGCGCCACCTTTCCACGCTACCGTTACGACCAGATCATGCGTCTGGGTTGGAAAGTGCTGATACCGGTTACGCTGGTGTGGTTGGTGTTGGTGGGGTTGCTGATGCAGGAGCCCTTGCGCGGGTTGCCCATCCTCAACCTCTGGTTCCATTGAGCGAGGTCCTATCATGAGTTCCATCAAGCAACTGGTACAAAGCTGGACACTGACCGAATTGCTCAAGGGCATGGCAGTGACGGGACGCCACTTCTTCGCTCCCAAGATCACGGTTCAGTACCCGGAAGAAAAAACCCCCATGTCTCCGCGTTTTCGGGGGTTGCATGCCTTGCGTCGCTACCCCAACGGAGAAGAGCGCTGTATTGCTTGCAAGCTGTGTGAAGCGGTTTGCCCGGCTATGGCCATTACCATCGAATCGGAGCAGCGTGCTGATGGTTCTCGACGTACAACCCGCTATGACATCGACCTCACCAAATGTATTTTTTGTGGTTTTTGTGAAGAATCCTGTCCGGTAGATGCTATTGTCGAAACTTCTCTGACGCATTATCACTTTGAAAATCGTGGCGAAAATATTATGACCAAAGAAAAATTATTAGCGATTGGTGATAAATATGAAAAAGACATTGCCAAAGCGCGACAAGCTGATGCGGAGTATAGATGATGCAAACAATTGATGTGAACTTTACCGAATCTTCGTTACATTTTATTTTAGCG
>DAIDKJ010000146.1 GCA_027450105.1 Ferrovum sp. | reverse complement strand
GAACTTTCATTTGGTATCTCCTGACGTCCGCGTTACTTGGCGCGGAAAATAATCCGACACCGGGTTAAATCGTAGGGGGTCAGTTCCACGGTGACCTTGTCCCCCGGCAAAATCCTGATGTAGTGCATACGCATCTTTCCAGAGATATGTCCTAGCACCACATGATCGTTTTCCAGCTTGACCCTGAAAGTTGCGTTTGGCAGCGTTTCCAGAATCTCGCCCTGCATTTCGATCGTATCTTCCTTGGCCATGGTTACCTAGCTTGTCCCTTGAAGTTGGCCTTCTTCAGCAGGCTCTCATACTGTTGTGACATGACATAGGATTGCACTTGTGCCATGAAATCCATTGTCACGACGACAATGATCAACAACGATGTCCCGCCGAAATAAAACGGAACGTTGAATCGAACAATCAAAAACTCGGGCAAGAGACACACCAGAGTAATGTAAATCGCCCCAGTCAGCGTCAAGCGCGTCATGATCTTGTCCACATACCGTGCTGTTTGTTCTCCCGGTCGGATACCCGGAACAAAGGCGCCGCTCTTTTTCAGGTTATCTGCTGTTTCCTTGCTGTTAAAAACCAGCGCGGTGTAGAAGAAACAGAAAAAAAGAATGGCACCGGCATATAGCAAGACATACACCGGTTGCCCAGGACTTAACAGTGCACTGATATCCTTCAACCAGGAAAAACCTGGACGACTACCAAACCATCCCGCAAGAGTAGCCGGAAACAAAATAATGCTGCTTGCAAAAATAGGGGGAATGACCCCAGCCATATTCAACTTGAGAGGCAAGTGCGAACTTTGCCCGCCATAAATTTTGTTGCCCACCTGGCGCTTGGCATAATTGACGATGATTTTGCGCTGTCCGCGCTCCACAAAAACCACCAGTGCCGTAACAGCCACCACCGCCGCAAAAATGAACAGGGCCAGAAACCATGAAAAAGCACCCGTACGCACCAGCTCCAGTGTACTGCCCACGGCCCGTGGCAACCCAGCAACAATCCCCGCAAAAATGATCAGGGAGATCCCGTTACCAATTCCGCGCTCCGTAATTTGCTCTCCAAGCCACATCAGGAACATGGTTCCAGTGACCAAGGTGATGGCCGTGGTCATGCGAAAGGCCAATCCGGGATCCAGAACCAAACCGGGCTGTGCCTCGAGGGCCACAGCAATGCCAACCGCCTGAAAGAAAGCCAGCACCACCGTCCCGTAACGGGTGTACTGCGTGATTTTGCGCCGTCCTGCTTCACCTTCCTTCTTCAAGGCTTCCAAAGTGGGCCACACTGTGGTCAACAGCTGCATGATGATGGAAGCCGAAATGTAGGGCATGATCCCGAGGGCAAAAACGGTAAAGCGTGACAGGGCCCCACCGGAGAACATGTTGAACATCCCCAGAATTCCGCTTTGCTGGCTATTGAACAACTTGGCCAATTCCACGGGATTGATCCCGGGTACGGGGATGTGCGCTCCCAAGCGGTACACCACCAGAGCACCCACCACAAACCACAAACGCCGTTTCAGGTCGTCCAGTTTGCCGCCCGTTAAAGGCTTGCCGGGCATGGCCAATTAGGCGTCCTTTTGCAGTTCGATGACACCACCAACCGCCTCGATGGCAGCCCGTGCACCCTTGGTGACACCGATACCGCGCAAAGTCACTGCACGCGCAATTTCTCCCTTCAAAAACACTTTTGCACCGCCGGCCTGCTCGGAAATCAATCCGGCCTGCTTCAATGCCAACAAGTCGATCACGTCGGCCTGAACTGCAAGCAGATCGCCCAAACGCACCTGTTCGGTATCATGACGCGTATGCGCAATGAATCCACGCTTAGGCAGACGTCTTTGCAAGGGCATCTGTCCGCCCTCAAAGCCCACCTTGTGAAAACCACCTGAGCGCGACTTCTGGCCTTTATGTCCACGTCCAGCCGTTTTTCCCAAACCGCTACCAATCCCGCGACCCACACGGCGTCGCTCACGTTTGGCCCCTTCAGCGGGCTTTAAATTGTTGAGTTCCATCAAAAGATTCCTTTAAGCGCAGCGAAGCAGATGGCAGATGCGATTGATCATGCCCCGATTCTCAGGTGTATCGATGACTTCAACCGTCTGGTGCATCCGTCGCAACCCCAGGCCACGAACACAGGCAGCATGAGCCTTTTTGGCACCAATGGGGCTTTTGATCAGCGTTACCCGCAGGCTTTTGGCAGATTCGGTACTCATGGAATTACTCCGTAATTTCTTCAATGGTCTTGCCGCGTTTGGCCGCAATCTCGGAAGGACGGCGCGTGGCCTCCAAGCCGTTGAGGGTAGCGCGAATGACATTGTAGGGGTTGGCAGAGCCGATACACTTGGCCAGCACATTGGTCACACCCATCACTTCGAAGACCGCACGCATGGGCCCACCGGCAATGATCCCGGTCCCTTCCGATGCGGGTTGCATGAACACCTTGGCCGCGCCATGTTCCCCGGTTACCTGATGAAACAGAGTGCCGTTCTTCAGGTTGATTTTGATCATCTTGCGGCGCGCCTGTTCCATGGCCTTTTGCACGGCCACAGGAACTTCCCGCGCCTTGCCTTTACCCATTCCAATGCCGCCATCACCATCACCCACCACGGTCAATGCAGCAAAGCCCAGAATCCGGCCTCCCTTCACCACCTTGGTTACGCGGTTGACTGCCACCATTTTTTCACGCAGGCCATCGCCGCGTTCGTCGTTTTCGTTCTTTGCCATGTGCTATCCCAATGGGTTCGCTGAGTCGTTAAAACTTGAGGCCACTTTCGCGCGCAGCATCTGCCAGGGCCTTGATCCGTCCGTGGTAACGAAAGCCGGAGCGATCGAAAGCGACGGTTTCAATGCCGGCCTGTTTTGCTTTTTGCGCAATACGCTGCCCTACCAATGACGCGGCCTTCACATTGCCACCGTTACCGAGTTCCTTGCGTACCTCGGGTTCGATACTGGAAGCACTGGCCAATACTTTGGACCCGGAGGGGTCGATGATCTGGGCATAAACATGCAGATTGGTCCGGTGTACCGTAAGCCGGATGGCCCGCAATTCAGAAATCTTGGCACGTGTACGACGCGCTCTACGAAGTCTTCCGTTATCGTGTAGCATGCTCTGTCCGCCTTATTTTTTCTTTGTTTCTTTGAGAATGATCACTTCGTCGGCATAGCGCACACCTTTGCCCTTGTATGGCTCCGGACTACGGTAGGCCCGAACTTCTGCGGCCACCTGCCCCACCGCCTGACGATCGATTCCCTTGATGATGATTTCAGTTTGGGAAGGCGTTTCCACCTTGATCCCGGCAGGCATTTGGTGAACTACGGGATGAGAGAACCCCAAAGTCAGATTCAACTTGTCCCCTGCGGCCTGGGCGCGATATCCCACGCCCACCAACGTCAATTTCTTTTCCCATCCCTTGGTGACGCCGGTAACCATGTTGGCCACCAGTGCACGAACAGTCCCCGACATGGCATTAGCCTGCTGCGTGTCATTGGACGGTTTTACCCGCACCTGATTGTCCACCTGTTCCACCAATACCTGGTCGCCAATATGCTGCGCCAGGGAACCCAAAGGACCTTTGATGGAAATCTGATTTTCTTGCACCGACACTTCCACTTTCTCAGGAATGGTGACGGGATTTTTTGCGATACGTGACATGCTGTGCTACTCCTTAAGCCACGATGCAGAGAACTTCACCACCCACGTTGCGCTTACGCGCCGCGCGGTCGGTAATGACGCCCGCCGGGGTAGACAGAATGGCCACGCCGAGGCCGTTCATGACCTTGGGGATCTCCTGGCAGCCCTTGTAGATGCGCAAACCGGGGCGGCTCACGCGCTCGATCAATTCGATCACGGGACGGCCGGCATAATACTTGAGCGCCATTTCCAGCACTGGCTTGTTATCATTGGGGCAGTGGCGAGATCGACCTTCACGTCCGCGCCGGGCTCGACCGCTCGGCGAAGCTGCGCGTCGACGGCCTCGTGCGCTTGGCGTCCGAGGTGCTGACCGCACGCCGCGGATTGGCGGGATCGTTCGCGGTC
>DAIDKJ010000145.1 GCA_027450105.1 Ferrovum sp. | reverse complement strand
CTACGAGTACCGGCATGTCTTGCATCATGGCCAAGATTTTGGCGCGGGAGAAGCGGGCTGATAGGGTGCCCCCCTGTTCAGGCTGGTTGGCTTCCTGCAACGCCAGAATGCCATCGATGTCTGATTCCTTTGCGATGACGATTTCCATTTCGCTTCCTCTGGTCTTGCCTTGATGTCGAGTGCAACCACTGCGTCCGTTTACCCTGAAAACAAGCGTTCAATGCGACTCTGGCGAGCGGACGCGCTCGCTACGCGCTCAACCCCTGACCGCGAGAATCCCCTTGCTTTAGCCATGGGGAGGTTTAGTAACTGTACTGCAGCGTCACACGCACCTGGCGGGGCTCTCCGGGGTGCACCGTCACCCCGTTGGGAACTACCGGAGAGGCGGTGGAGATGCGGTAATCCTGCTCGTAGGCAATATCGTAGTAATCGCGGTTGAAGACATTGAGCACATCGGCAAAGGCATCCAGCCCGGGCCCCAAATGGCGTTGAATCCGCAGGTTCGTGACCAGGGCCGAGGGCGCCACCAGGCTGCCATCCTGAGACAGCGGGTAGGAGCCGATGTAACGCGTCTCCACTGAGCCTTCCCACGGGCCCAGATCGTGGGTGCTGAGCTCCAGCAGGGCTACCTTGCTCACCGCATTGGGAATCAGATTCCCCAGCTGGCCGTTGTCATTCATGTTGACATAATGGGCCCGGGTCCAGGCCAGATTCAAATCCATGACCAGCCAGGAAAGCGCGCTGACATGATTGTTCCACTCCACTCCGGAGCGGTCGCTGGCGCCGTTGGGAGAGGTGCTGCCAATGGTGGAATCGGCGTTGTAGATGATTTCCGAATTGCTGTGCAGTTTCCACAGGGCCAGCGCCGTTTCCAGGCCGGGGATGGTGGTGCTGCGCAGCCCCACTTCTTCGCCCTGGGTGCCCACCAGCGGCGCTACGGGAGACACCGACTGGCCCGTGGTGGGGTCCACGCGATCGATTACCCCGCGGGCATCGTTGCTATGAAACCCCCGGCCCGCATCCACATAAAACTCGGTCTTTTGCCAGGGGCCCAGGATCATGGAGAATTTGGGAGAAAAAATGCTGGCAGCGGCCGAGCCGGAGGTGTTGGGCGCTTGCAGGGCATTGAGATGCATCATGACGTGATCCTCCCGCAGCCCTGCATTGGTTTTGAGCCAATCCAGCCAATTGGTGGTGTTCTGGGCATAGGTGCCCAGCATGGTTTCATCCACCTGATCCTGGCGCACCTGGGCAAAAGCCACGCGGGCCTGGGTGTTGAACAAACCCAAGGCGGCCTGGTCGTTGCGTGAGGTGAAACCCACCTCGGTGGTGGAATCAAACCCCAGCAGGGAATGATTCCACCCTCGCAAGGCTTTTCCCCCGTAAATCCAGCGATTATCGGTTTGCTCGAATTGGTCCCCCGTGGCCGGTCGCAACTCGTAGAAGGTGAAGTTGGACCATAACTGCAAGCGATAATGCTCGCTCCACAGCTGAACCCGATGGTATCCGTCGGCGTCCAGCTGGTGCCACTCTCCTGTCAGGATTGCGCGCCCGGTATTGCCACCATCGGTGGGGTCCAAGGCCGAATAACGCCCCAACTGGCCGGATTGGATCAGGCTGAGGGGCACCTGATCCACCGAGTTCCAGAATGCCGAATCATAAAACCCGTCCAGCGACCAGCCGTTGGCCATATCCCCCTGGTTGAGGCGCAGCACGCCATTGACTTTCTCATAGCCCTCCCCGGGAGACCAGGGGCCGTTGTTGTGCGTCATTTCCAGCGCGCCCAACAAGGTGGGCGTGGTGCTATCCACCAGGGCCGAGGGTTGGCTGGATTGACCACGGCCAGCGGTTTGCCCCGTGGCACTAAGTTGCTCCATACCGGGTTGTCCCGTGGTGCCAGGTTGAGCCGGAGTACCACGCCTGCTACCCGGGGGCTGCGGTGCGCCAGAGGCGGGACCCCACTGGGCCAGGGAGGTCGAGCCCGCTACAAACAGGCGCCGGTACCCAAACCCTCCCATCGTAAAATCCATCAGGTTTTTGTCCAGGGTGTTGCGATAGTAAATGTCGGCCGAGCCCGCAGAAGAAAAATCGCCATTCTGAGCCGCATAAGGCCCTTTGCGATAATCGATGCGACTGACCAGTTCGGGGATCAGGAAATTCAGATCGGAATAGCCCTGGCCGTGGGCGTTACTGGGCATGTTGACGGGCACGCCCTCCACACTGGTGGCAAAATCGGTGCCGTGGTCCAGGTTATAACCCCGCAGAAAGTACTGGTTGGCTTTGCCTTCTCCGGAATGCTGGGTCACCACCAGGCCCGGCACGTTTTCCAGCAGGGCAGCTGGACGCTGGATGGGCAGGCTATTCAGACGCTCGCCATTGAGCGTTCCCTGAGAGGCGGCATCGGTGTTTGACGAGAGATCGGGCGCGCCCTGAACGGTAATGGGCGGCAACTCGGCGGCCACGGGTTCTGGCAGGTCCTGCGCCCAGGCAATGGTTGCGCTGCCGCACCAGAGAAGACTTAGCAACGCCAGATAAAACGCTACCATGAGGGCTTGCCATTAATTTCCATAAACACTATCTTGGCCAAGGGGGACACGATCGCTGAGGGCCAGGCTCCTGCGGGGCAAACGTTCGTTGCCCGGAGGGTTGGCGGGCCGAACGTCAGCTGCCCGGGCAGAAGTGGCTTTTGACACAATTGGACATCAATGATCGTTGTTGGGGCAGTATGATATCCGCTGTGCCCCCTGCCTGTATATCAAATCGAAGGATCGTGGGCAGCCTGCCAGCACTAGCCCCCAGTGGTCTGAGTGCTACAATGGTATGTGGACGCTCTTACCCTGCTGTAAGGGTTCGCATTACAGGTACAATTTATTATATCGAGCATGCCATGTTCCATGAGTCCGAAGCCCCCTCTGTTCGCCCTGGTTGTCACCGTTGCCGGGATGATATAGAGCCTCTCCATTTTGATTTTTCCTATGCCTATCAGCCCATTGTGGATTTCCCACAGCGGCGGATATTCGCCCACGAGGCCTTGGTGCGGGGTTGTAACGGCGAATCTGCTGCTTCCGTGTTGGCCAAGGTGAATGACGACAACCGCTACCGTTTCGACCAAGCCTGCCGTTGCAAGGCGGTGGAAGGAGCTGCCCGATTGGGGATACAGGAATTTTTATCCATCAATTTTCTGCCCAACGCGGTATACGAACCGGGGGCCTGTATTCGCTCCACCTTCGAGGCGGCGCAACGCTTTGGTTTTCCCAAGGAAAGAATCATTTTTGAAGTGGTTGAGGGGGAAAACGTTTCCGATCGTCCGCATCTGATCAACATCTTCCAGGAGTACAGGCGCTTTGGCTTTATGACGGCCATCGACGATTTTGGCGCTGGGTATGCGGGCCTGAATTTGCTCGCGGACTTCCAGCCCGATCTCATCAAAATCGATATGGAGCTGGTGCGCAACATTCACCTCAGCAAACCCAAGCAGGCCATCGTGCAAGGCATTGTGCACATGGCGCAACAATTGAAGATCAAACTGCTGGCAGAGGGGGTGGAATCCCTGGCGGAGCGAGATTTTCTGCTGGCCTGTGGGGTGCGCTATTTCCAGGGGTATCTGTTTTGCAAACCAGCCTTTGATGCGGTGGGCAGCATCGATCCGTTGGCCTTTTCCTGAAGGGATCCGGATCACCGATGCGTTGGCCTTTTCCTGAAGAATTTCGGGTCATCCATCCTGATGCGTTTTTCTGAGGGAGCGCGCGGCACGGGTCTTGTGGCCTTTTCCTGAAGGGATCCGGATCACCGATCCAGCACTTTTCCTGAAGGATTCGGTATCATGGGTCCACGGCCCTGACAAGAGGCCAGCACGATCTTTGGGAGGAGAGCCCATGCAACGGGATCAGAACGAACACGTGGCCACGGTCATGCAGATGGTCGACCCCACCGTGGCTCCCCCATCCAGCGCAGCGCACGATTCCATCATCCTCAACTCCTGGCAGCGCTGCGTGCACGAGCATCGTCTGGATCCCACCCGCCTGCAAGAGGCCATCATACTGCCTCAAACC
>DAIDKJ010000144.1 GCA_027450105.1 Ferrovum sp. | reverse complement strand
AATGTTTCCGCTCAGGTACGAATTCTGCAGCCTTTGATCCAGGACAAACGACCCGGTGAAGAAGTGGTCGTGGTTGCCCATTGCCTGGTACCAAGGGATCGAGGGGTTCAGCCCTGCCGCCTGGTACGGGCGCTGGAAATCGATGGTATCGGCTCCTAGATGCGCGCCGGAACTCGGGGTGATCATCTTGCCGTCGATGACGTCGATGTACCAGCGAAGCTCGTTGTACTGCGTGCTGTTGCAGGCGTCTCCGAGTGCGATGCCGAAATCGAAGGGATCCTTCGCATGCAGCGCATTCACGGTCTGGACGGCTGCGTCGAGTACATGCGTCGAGTACAGCATTATCGGAGCGTACGACCCGGTTACCCCTCCGGCGCCCGGATCCACATTCGGGGGCAGCTCCTGGAGAGCGATCATCTGGTTGGGGGCTTCCTTGTCGGTGATATGGACGTCGGAAAAGGAAAAAAAGTTCAGGAACCTGGTAATTCTGGTTGGCGTGGGTTGGCTGTAGCCATCAGGCATGAGATCCGTGCGCTGCACCATCGGGAGAGGTGCACCGAATGACCAGGCGCCGTAGCCCAAAGTGTCATATTGTTGGATCTGGTTGAGTTGATATTTCTGAAGAGCCTGACCACCGCTTGGAGACAGCCCTGGTGAGGGGACCGGGAATTTGATCATCCGGTCGAGCGTCGTCATGACCTTCGGGTCAATCGGGTATTGCTGAATGGAGTCCTGGCCACCGCCGCAACCGGTAAGTAAGGATCCCAAGGGAACACTGGCGATCGCTCCGCCGGTATATTTCAGGAATGTGCGGCGCGACATCCCCTTGATCAACTGCTGGTCTTTGTCGTTTCGGAGCAGGTTGAGATCGTCTGGAGTTACTACAGGGCTCTTGCTCATGCTTACATCCTTCTTTGACTTGAATGGGTGCCAAGAATGTCGCGCTCCATCTTCACGCGCCAAGCTCAACACGCAAGTGCACGATCTCCATCTGCCTGTATTCAACTACTCAGCAAGGGATCCGGTTTGCGAGGCAACGTCATTCTGTCCGTTTTCTGCAAAAAAGGGATCCGGTTTGCGAGGCAACGTCATTCTGTCCGTTTTCTGCAAAAGATGTCAATAGAAATTGAAACCGTCTATTGGGCAGCAGTTTGAAATTCCAATCGCTGCCTGATATTGGGTTTGTGTTGCGCATCTCCTTTCGGACTTTCAGATCTGATCGCTGTAGGATTTTCCCAATCGATTTTTCCATAAACCACTCGGGGCGGTTCAAATCAACGTATTTACTGACCCGACCAGTTGGCCTGCTACGCTGCCTTGGCTGAAGATTTCTGCTATAGTTTCCCGATGTACAGGAAAAAATTGCGCCTGCAGATTTCATTGTTCGTCATCCTGATGCTGACCTGGAGTCAGTTCATGATGGCGGCGCATGCATGTTCCCAACAGCCGCCTGGTGCAAGTACCCCAGTCAGGATGTCGGCAATGATGCCTGCAGACTGCACAGGGATGGACCATTCGCCCACCACGGGTGGCCAACCTTCTCCGCTTTGCCTCGCCCATTGCCAGCAATCTTCCCAATCACATCAAACCGCATCAGTGCCAGACCTTCCGTCGGCAGCGCTGGTCACCCTTTTTGAAGTTCTCCACCTAAACGCCAGCAATGGCTCGCCTTCTGGCCTCTTCATTCATCACGCTTTTCTTTCCTTGACGGAAGGCTCGCCGCCGCTCCGTATCCAATACCAGGTTTTCCGAATCTAGGTCTTCCCTGCAGATCCAAGGGGTGTCGCACGAATGCGCGTGCGGGTTTCTGTTATTTGCTGGAGACAAGACCATCATGTCTGGAAAATGGGGTGTATATCGCTGCCGCTTTACGCTGGCAATCTTGTTGCTTAACTGGGCCTCGGTCAGTCATGCGCTGACCTATCAGGAAGCTCTTAGCCTGGCCGAAGCCCGAGCTTCGGAGCTCAAGGCCCGCCAAAACACCGTCACCGCGGCCCAAGCAGCACGTGTATCGGCTGGAGAGTTGCCCGATCCCAAGCTGGTCTTGGGGGTGGATAACCTGCCGGTACAGGGTTCTGAAGCCTGGAACACCACACGCGATTTCATGACCATGCAACGGGTGGGCGTGATGCAGGAAGTCACCAACGCAGACAAGCGGGACGCTCAACGTCGTCTGGCCGAAGCCAATGTGGCCCGGACTGGCCTGGAGCTGGAAGTGGAACGCTTGAGTGTAAGACGTCAAACGCTGCTGGCCTGGCTTAAAGTCTATTACGCAGAACAGCGTCGGGCGTTGCTGGACCAAATCGATGCGGAAAACCACCTGCAGGCCATGGCACTGACTTCCCAACTGGCGGCAGCCCAAGGCAAGGTGTCCGAGAGTTTGCAAGCCCGACAGGAAGCCGCCACTCTGGCGGATCGCCGTGATGAACTGGTGCGGGACATCGTGACGGCGCGCGTCGAATTGGCCCGCTGGGTGGGCCCTGCCGCCAGCGAGCCTTTGACAGGAGACCCGCCAGGCTATGTTCCGCATCCAGAGCATTTGCGCCACACCTTGGACAGACATCCTGACATTGCGGTCTACGGGGCGCAGGAAGCTTCGGCTCAGGCTGAAGTGGCTTTGGCGGAAGCGGCCAAAAAATCCGATTGGGGAGTGGAGATGGACTACCAGCATCGGGGCCCTGCCTTTGGCGATATGGTTTCGGTTCTATTTACCTTCGACCTTCCGATCTTTGCTCAGAAGCGTCAAAACCCCCAGATTGCCGCCCGCCAGCAGGAGCTTGAACGGGTCAGTTCCGAACGTGAAACCATGGTGCGCCAGCACACCGTCCAGTTAGAAACGATGCTGGCAGAACAAGCCTCGCTGACGCATCAAATCAACCGTATCGACCAGGAATGGCTTCCATTGAATCAGGAAAAACTCCAGGTGACGCTGGCGGCCTACAGCGCCGGCAAGGAGCCCCTGACATCGGTACTGGACGCCCGCAGGGCATTGCTGGAAACCCACATGAAACGCATTGAGCTGGAGGAACGGCGTGCAGCGACGGAAACCAGCCTTCATTATTTGTCCGAGGAGGGTTGGCAATGAACGCGAAACAGAACATCGGATTTGGGGGAGCAGCAGTGGTACTGGTGGTGCTGGGAGGGATTGCGGGTTACGAACTGGCCCATCGCTCCATGGCGGCAAAGGTGCCTGCCACAATGCCAGCCGTTGCAGCGCTTTCCAGTTCACCGTCGGGGCCTACTGAACGCCGAGTGCTGTACTGGTACGACCCCATGAAGCCGGATCAACATTTCGACAAGCCTGGCAAATCCCCATTCATGGACATGGAGCTGGTGCCCATGTATGGCGCAGATAGCGCTGCGGACCATGGTGTACGCATCGACCCCCGGCTCACGCAGAATACAGGGTTGAGGCTTGCCACGGTGGAATGGGGGCGACTTGCGCGCGGACTGGAGGCCGTAGGGACGCTCACCTTCAATGAACGTCTGGTGACCGTGGTACAGGCGCGTACCGGGGGGCTGGTTGAGCGGGTGTATGCCTTGGCGCCTAATGATGTGATCCCGGCCGGAGTGCCCCTGGTAGACCTGCGTGTTCCGGATTGGTTTGCAGCCCAGATGGAATACCTGGCTTTGCGACAAGCTGGAGAAAATGGATTGGCGGCGGCGGCACGCATGCGGCTGCTGCAGTTGGGTATGAGTGAAGCCTTGGTGGCCCAAGTGGAAAAATCCGGGATACCACAAGCCGTAATAACCGTGACGGCACCGCACGGTGGGGTGCTGCTGGAGCTTGGTGTGCGCGAAGGCATGACCATGCTGCCGGGCCAGACGCTGGCCCGCATCAATGGTATTGGCAGTGTATGGCTGGATGCCGAGGTGCCGGAGGCGCAGGCGGCAGGGTTGGCTGTGGGGCAACCGGTGTCGGCCACATTCGCAACTTGGCCGGGACGCACGTTTTCAGGCCGGATTGCGACTTTGCTTCCTGCGCTGGAACAAGACACCCGCACCCTGCGAGTGCGGATGGAATGGCCCAACCCAAACGGCACCCTGCGGCCGGGCATGTATGCCCAGGTCGCCCTGCAGGAAGCC
>DAIDKJ010000143.1 GCA_027450105.1 Ferrovum sp. | reverse complement strand
GCGGGAAATCGACGGGTTGAGTTATGAAGAAATTGCGACGCTGATGAACTGCCCCATCGGAACGGTTCGCTCGCGCATTTTTCGGGCACGCGAGGCCATATCACAACGCCTGCGGCCCCAGTTGGATGTATCGGGGGATAGGAGATGGTAATTCAAGCCGAACAGCTGTCTGCATGGATGGATGATGAAGGGGATGCAGCGCAGGAGAAAGAATTGATCCGGTCCTGGGCTCAGGAAGACACGGCCCGGCGCTGGAATGAGTATCATTTGATTGGGGATGTGTTGCGCGAACAGGAAATCCGTCACGTGTGTCTTGCGCAGCGCATTTCCCAGGCGCTGGAGGCCGAGCCCGTGGTATTGGTGCCCAAACGCCGGCATCGCGAAATGCCTCCGCCCACCCGTTGGTTGGCTGTGGCGGCTACCGTGGCGGCCGTTAGTCTGACTGCCTGGAACCTGCGTCAACCTGTACCCGATGCGCTCAACAGGGTGGCTCAGTCTGGACTGGCGGCTCCTTCTGTGGCTTCCTCCGATCCGGCAGCCGGGGTCACTGCACTTGCACAGAACAACCCGCACCCGCTGGAAGCCGGTGGGTCCGAAGGCAAAGCAAAACCGACGAAGGAAAGTCGCACTCGGGAAGCTGGCGCTGGGGCTTCCCTGGAGCATACGGCGCCGATCATTACACCCGAACCAGCGCCGCAAGTGGCCACACAGCTGGCCTCGCAAGCAGCCGAGCCTTACGTGGCTTTGCATCGGCAATGGTCTACGCTGTCCGGTTTCCAGACGGTGGATTATGAAACAGGCCCGGCCTCCGGCCGTTGACGGTCATGACCGCTTCGTTTTCCGGAGATTCTGTCCCGGGTCGTGTTCAAGGCAGGACGAGGGGGCTTTCTTTTAGCCTCTTCGTGGGTTCCTGTTCCAGGGGTTTGAATGGGTTACGGCGTGTTTGCCTGGTGGGCGCTCTTGCCTGCTGCCAGTTGGTGTTGGGTACCCTGCCAGCTTACGCGGATCCAGCCCTGGATTTGCTCACCCAGATGTCCGAGGCGGCTCATCAGCTCACCTACACGGGGGTTTACGTGTTCCAGCACGAGGGGGATATGAAATCCTCGCGCGTGTTTCACACCAATGACAATGGATCGGAGCGCACGCGAATCGATGCGTTGGACGGTCCCTCGCGGCAAATCCTACGCGTGGATGATGATCTGCGCTGTTACTTTCCCGATGCGCATGTGATCCGGACCGAGCATACCCGTCATCCTCGCCTGTTTCCCGCCTTGATCGAGCCCCCCGTGGCCGACTATCGGGATCACTATGACATTGCCCTTGCCGGCCATGAGCGCGTAGCCGGGCGCACCTGCCAGGTCATCACGCTGCGCCCCAAGGATGGGTTGCGTTTTGGACATGAATTATGTGCCGATGAGCAGACCCATCTGTTGCTTCGCGCCAGCACCCTGGGGCCCCATGGCGATGCGGTCAAGCTGTCGGCTTTTACCGAAATCCAGATGGGTCGTCACCTGGATGCCGAGGCATTCAAGCCCTTGTTTCCAGGGACCGCCTCCTGGCGCACACAACGCGTTCCGCTTTTGGAAGACCCTGATCAAAGTGGCTGGCAAGTCAATAGCTTGCCGCCAGGATTTCATAAAATACGTGAAATACAGCGGCATGCTGGCCGCATGGTCCAGTTGCTCTATTCCGACGGACTCTCCACAGTTTCCGTGTTTGTGGAACCCGTGGAAGGAAACGGGCGCCCGGAGCAAGGGGCTTTTCTTCCCGGCGCCTTGAGTTATTATTCGGTTCGCAGTGCCGATCACCAAGTGACGGTCGTTGGTGAGGTACCCATGACCGCCGCAACCCAAATCGGTCAGTCCGTTATCAACCTTCGGAGTATTCATCCATGAAGCAACTTGTTTGGGCCATACTTTTTTTCACTGGATCGCTGGTGGTGCAAGCAGAAAACCTGCCTGACTTCACCGAGATCGTGGAAAAACAGGAAGCGACGGTGGTCAATGTCAGTGCCACCACGAACGCCCATCAGGTGGCCCATCCTCCCGGGGCTGCCGGCCCCTCCGAAAACGACCCCATGTTTGAGTTTTTTCGTCGTTTCGGGATTCCCGTGATGCCAGACCAGGGAGGAGGGCAGAGTTCGGCGCCCGAGTCCCATTCCCTGGGGTCTGGCTTCATCCTCAGTGCAGACGGTTATATTCTGACCAACAGTCATGTGGTTCAAGGAGCTGACGAGGTCTTGGTCACCTTGCAGGACAAACGGGAGTTCAAGGCCAAGGTGATCGGGATCGACAAAAAAACGGATGTGGCGGTTCTCAAGATCAATGCTTCCGGTTTGCCTACCGTGCGCATTGGAGATCCGGCCAAGGCGCGCGTGGGTGAATGGGTTGTGGCCATCGGCTCCCCTTTCGGGTTTGAAAGCACCGTGACCAAGGGAATCATCAGCGCCAAGGGGCGTTCTTTGCCCCAGGAAACCCTGGTGCCCTTCATTCAAACCGATGTGCCCATCAACCCGGGTAATTCCGGAGGCCCTCTCTTCAACATGAAGGGGGAGGTCATCGGCATCAATTCCCAAATTTATAGCCGCACCGGAGGTTTTATGGGATTATCCTTTGCCATTCCCATCGATGTGGCCTTGCAGGTGTCCGATCAATTACGTAGCACGGGTCGGGTAAGCCGTGGCTGGCTGGGTGTGGTGATCCAGGAAGTGGACAAGGAACTGGCTGACTCCTTCGGGTTGGGTAAGCCTCGCGGTGCGCTGGTGGTGTCGGTGCAAAAGGGAGCCCCAGCCGACAAGGGGGGAATCCGCCCCAGCGACATCATTTTGCGTTTCGACAATAAACCGATCAATTCACAGGAAGATCTACCGCGCGTGGTGAGCAACACCAAAGCGGGTTCTCATGTGGCCGTCCAGGTTTGGCGCAAGGGGGGCTTGGTGGATTTGTCACTGACTGTGGGAGAAATGCCCTCGGAGAAAACAACCCAGAGCGAATCCCCTGATCCCAAACGGCCTCACTTGGGAGCGGCTGGAAAAATCGGATTGGATCTGGCGGATTTGACCTCTGAGCAACGCAAGGAGATGGATCTTTCTGGCGGCGTGATCGTGCAAGGTGTTTCTGCACTGGCAGCACGGGCCGGGTTGCAACCAGGGGACGTGATTACCTCCATCAATAACACCGAAGTGCATAATGTGCAGGAATTCAACCAGATTTTATCCCGGCTGGAACCCAAAAAAATGCTGGCCTTGCTGGTGCATCGTAGTGACGGGTCGGAGTTCATTACCATGCGTCCCGAGTAAACCGGATGGGAGTCGTCACGTCCAAGGCGCCGTGCGGCTCCGACGATTCCATTGCCTTGGTGCTGTACACCCGGGTGGGATGTCACTTATGCGATCAGACGCAACAGGCGCTGGAGCAACTTCAGGGATTCTGGGGGTTTAGCCTGCAAGTGCTGGATGTGGACGAAGATCCTGTGCTGGAGCAACGCCATGGTTGGTTTGTCCCGGTATTGATGTATCAGGACCAGGAGATTTTTCACTACCGCATGGATCAGGACAAACTCGTTTCGTTTATTCAGGGGTTACGTGACAAGGCTTCCTCGTAACCACAATGGGGGCAGCGGGGATGGATTTTCTGCAAAGCCCCTGTGAATCGGCTAGAATAGCCTTCTTTGGGCACACCGCCCGCTAACCCCTCGAAAAGGGCATCTGCAGGATGCCCTTTTTTACGCAAGCCAATGAACCTGATCAGAAATTTCTCCATCATCGCCCACATCGATCACGGCAAGTCCACACTGGCTGACCGCATCATTCAGCTCTGCGGAGGACTATCCGATCGGGAAATGGAAGCCCAGGTTCTCGACAGCATGGATCTGGAACGGGAACGCGGGATCACCATCAAGGCCCAGACCGCAGCGTTGCAGTATCTGGCTCGCGATGGCCAGGTATATCAGCTCAACCTGATCGACACGCCCGGACATGTGGACTTCTCGTATGAAGTCTCACGCTCTCTGGCAGCCTGTGAGGGCGCCGTGTTGGTGGTGGATGCCTCTCAGGGCGTGGAAGCCCAGACCGTGGCCAATTGTTATACCGCCATCGAACAAGGTGTGGAAGTTTTTCCGGTGCTCAACAAAATCGATTTACC
>DAIDKJ010000142.1 GCA_027450105.1 Ferrovum sp. | reverse complement strand
GGCGCATTGCCCTGCAATCGGCGCGGCCCCGGGACCTGGCAGCCTTGCGCGCCACCCTGGACGGCCTGCAGGCCCTGCAACACGCCCTGCAGCCCGTGGCGGCCGTGGCCCCACGCCTGCACACCCTGGAGCGCACGCTGGGGCAACTGCCCCCGGAATTAGCCCCCCACTTGCACCGCGTGTTGGCCCCCGAGCCCGCCACCCAGGTGCGCGACGGAGGCGTGATTGCCGCGCACCACGACAGCACCCTGGACGAACTGCGCGGCTTGCAGTCGGATTGCGGGGCGGTGCTGCTGGAGATGGAGCGTCAGGAACGGGAGCGCACCGGCATTGCCACCCTGAAGGTGGAGTACAACCGGGTGCACGGGTTTTACATCGAAGTGGGGCAGGCCCATGCGGCGCGCATTCCGCCCGAGTATCGCCGGCGCCAAACGCTCAAACATGCCGAGCGTTACATCACGCCTCAACTCAAGGCCTTCGAGGACCAAGCCCTATCGGCCAACGAACGCGCCCTGGCCCTGGAGCGCCAGCTGTATGCCGAACTGCTGCAGTGGTTGCAGCCTTTTGTGCCAGCCCTGCAACGCCTGGCCGCCATCCTGGCAGAACTGGATGTTTTGTGCTGCCTGGCGGAACGGGCCGTGGCTCTGGATTTATGCGCACCCACCTTTTGTGCCGAACCCCGGGTGCGCATCCGGGGGGGGCGGCATCTGGTGGTGGCGGCCCAGGTGGAGCGTTTCATTCCCAACGATACCGACTTGCACGCGGGGCGGCGCCTGCTGCTCATCACCGGGCCCAACATGGGCGGCAAATCCACCTACATGCGCCAAACCGCGCTCATTGCCCTGCTGGCCCATACCGGCAGCTTCGTTCCGGCCCAGGAGGCCCTGCTGGGGCCGCTGGATCAGATTTTTACGCGCATCGGCTCGGGTGATGACCTGGCTGCGGGACGCTCCACCTTTTTGGTGGAAATGGCCGAAGCCGCCCACATCCTCCACCGGGCCACGCGCCACAGTCTGGTGCTGGTGGATGAAATTGGGCGTGGCACCTCCACCTTCGACGGGCTTTCCCTGGCCCAGGCCATTGCCCGCCATCTGGCGGAAAAAAACGCCAGCCTCACCCTGTTTGCCACCCATTATTTCGAGCTGACCCGCCTGGCCCTGGAGGTGGAGGGCATCGTAAACGTGCATCTGGATGCGGTGGAACATGGGGACCGGGTGGTGTTTTTGCATGCCCTGGAAGAAGGCCCCGCCAGCCAGAGTTACGGGCTGCAGGTGGCAGCCCTGGCAGGGGTGCCTGCAGCGGTCATCCGCCAGGCGCGGCGTACCCTGCAGGAGTTGGAGGCCCAGGCCGTGCACCATTCCCGGCAGGGAGATTTATTCCTGCCTGCGCCCCAAACCCCGCCCGAAGCCCCGGTACCTGCACCCGCCCCTGCCCCCGCACCCGCAACGCATCCACTGGTAACGCGCCTGAGCGCGCTAAACCCCGACGAACTCAGTGCCCGGGCGGCGCTGACGTTGCTCTACGAGCTGGTGCAACAGGCCCGAGACTGAGGGCCACGGGACCGAGGACCCGTGGGGCGCTGAACACGCCGTGACCGTAGCCGTAACCGCAACCGAGGCCGAAGTGCCCGAATCGCGGGCAAAGACGAAGATACTCAGTGATGATGCCCCTGGGCTCAGTGGTGATGCCCGTGGGCACCGTGCACATGCCCATGGGCCAGTTCGTCTTCGGTGGCCTCGCGCACGCCCTGCACGGTGCACACAAACACCAGGGTTTTGCCCACCAAGGGATGGTTGCCATCCACCACCACCGTATCTTCCGTGACATCGGTGACCGTATACAACACGGTTTCCTCGGCGCTGGCCCCTTCGGGTTGCCCTTCAAACTGCATGCCGGTTTTCACCTGGGGGGGGAACAGGTCGCGCGGTTCGGTGCGCAGCAAGGAGGCATCGTACTCGCCGAAGGCATCTTCCGGTGCCATCGTGACCGTGCAGGAATAGCCCACGGGCTGGCCTTCCAGGGCTTCTTCCACCAGGGGGAAAATGCCATCGTAGCCCCCATGCAGATAGCTGATGGTGGGATCGCTTTCTTCCAGCAAGGCGCCTGCATCATCCGACAGGGTATAACTGAGGGTGACCACCGAATTCTTTGCAATGACCATGGTTTACTTCAACTCCTTCACCAAATTCAACACTTCGACCACATGGTCACGGCTGTTATAAACCGGCACAGCGTGCCGGACCATACCGTCGCGGTCGATGACATAGGTCACGCGATCCACACAGGTGCGCAAATGCCCACCCAATTCTTTTTCGTGCAGCACATCATAGCGCCGGCAGACTTCTCCTTCCACGTCCGACAACAGGCGGGCATTCAGCCCATGGGCCTCGCAAAAGTCTGCATGACACAGGATGTCGTCCTGGGATACGCCCATCACCACGGCCCCGTGATGCAGGAATTCATTTTCCCGGTCGCTGAAGTTGATGGCCTCCTGGGTACATTGGGGCATGCTGTCGCGGGGGTAAAAAAACAGCACCACCTTCTGCTTTCCCCGAAAGTGGGACAGGTTCACCATTTCCATTTCGGAATCTGGTAATTCGAACCCTGGGGCTTGTTGTCCCACCTCGAGCATGACCACCTCCCATACGTTGGGGCGATTCTAACCCATCCTTGCGCGGGCTGCAGCGCCCGGCGCTGAGTACAAGGCAAACGCTCCCCAGGCATTGGAGCAAGGCCAGCGTGGCAGAACCGCTCGCCCTGGCGGGCGCGTTTTGCTTCTCAGCCCTGCAACAAACCCCTGACAAGAACCGTGGCATGAGACCTTGTCAGTATGAATCGCCATTTCACGCTAGAATACCTCCCTGACTTGCCCTGTTCCCTCTGGAGACCCTCGCCCATGGATTATCGCATTGCCCCCAGTATTCTTTCCGCCGACTTCGCCCGCCTGGGTGAAGAAGTCTCCCAGGTCATCGCCTCCGGTGCCGATATCGTCCATTTTGACGTCATGGACAATCACTACGTGCCCAACCTCACCATTGGGCCCCTGGTGTGCGCCGCCATTCGTCCCCATACCCAGGCCCCCATCGACGTACACCTGATGGTCAAGCCCGTGGATCGCCTCATTCCCGACTTTGCCAAGGCCGGGGCCAATATCATCACCTTCCACCCCGAAGCCTCGGAACATGTGGATCGTTCCCTGCAGCTGATTCGGGACCAGGGCTGCAAGGCCGGGCTGGTGTTCAACCCGGCCACACCCTTGTCCTATCTGGACCATGTGATGGACAAGCTCGACCTGATCCTCATCATGTCGGTCAACCCGGGCTTTGGGGGGCAGTCCTTCATTCCCTCGGCCCTGGACAAGTTGCGCGAGGCGCGCCGACGCATCAGCGCCAGCGGGCGCAACATCTGGCTGGAAGTGGATGGCGGCGTGAAGGTGGACAATATCCGGGCGGTGGCCGACGCCGGGGCCGACACCTTCGTGGCCGGCTCTGCCATCTTCAGCACCAAGGATTACGCCGCCACCATTGCGGCCATGCGCGCCGAGCTGGCCCGATGACCGAAGCGGAATTCCAGGCGCTGGCCCAGGCCGGGTACAACCGCATTCCCTTGGTGCAAACCCTGCTGGCCGATCTGGACACGCCTTTGGCGGTGTATGCCAAACTGGCCCAGGGGCCCTACACCTTTCTGCTGGAATCAGTGCAGGGCGGCGAACGCTTTGGCCGCTATTCCTTTGTGGGCTTGCCGGCCAGCACCCGGCTGCGCATTACCGGGCATACGGTGTGCGTGGAACAAACCGGGCAAGACCCCGAAATCCTGCAGGTGGAAGACCCCCTGGCCTTTGTGGCGGCCTATCGCAAACGCTTTCAGGTGGCCCCCATTCAGGGCCTGCCCCGCTTTTGCGGCGGGCTGGCCGGCTACTTTGGGTATGACATCGTGCGCTACATCGAGCCCAAACTGGCGCAGGGCTGGAAGCCCAATGACACGGGCCTTCCCGACATTCTGCTGCTGCTCACCACCGAACTGGTGGTGATCGACAATCTTTCGGGGCAGCTGCATCTGATCGTCTATGCCGAAGCCCAGGCGCCCGGGGCCCTGGCCCGCGCCCGGGCCCGGCTGGAGCAATTGCACCAGCAGTTGCGCCAACCGGCCCGCTTGCCCCCGCTGGCGGTGCACCC
>DAIDKJ010000141.1 GCA_027450105.1 Ferrovum sp. | reverse complement strand
ATCGTTACAAAGACAAATTTGAAAAAGAACATGGTGTCAAATTGGGCTTCATGTCGTTTTTTGTGAAAGCGGCGGTGGCAGGACTCAAGAAATATCCCATCGTCAACGCTTCGGTGGATGGAAATGACATCGTCTATCATGGCTATTTCGATATTGGCATTGCCGTAGGAAGTGCTCGTGGGTTGGTCGTTCCCATTTTGCGGGATGCCGACCAACTGTCCATTGCCGACATCGAAAAACAGATTGCCGACTTTGGTCAACGGGCCAAGGATGGAAAAATCACCCTGGAGGAACTGACTGGGGGAACCTTTTCCATTTCCAATGGGGGAGTGTTTGGTTCCATGCTGTCCACCCCCATCATCAATCCCCCGCAATCCGCCATTTTGGGGGTACATGCCACCAAGGAACGCCCCGTGGTGGAGAACGGCCAAATCGTGATTCGTCCCATGAACTATCTGGCCATGTCTTACGATCATCGCATCATCGACGGTCGCGAGGCGGTACTGACGCTGGTCGCCATCAAGGAAGCGCTGGAAGATCCCGCGCGTCTGCTACTGGATCTTTAATCACCTTGCAGAGGTCGACAGACATGACGGAACAAGTATTTGATGTGGTAATCATCGGTGGGGGTCCTGGCGGTTACATCGCTGCGGTCAGGGCGGCGCAATTGGGCTTGAGCGTCTGTTGTGTGGACGCTTGGAGCAACGCCAAAGGAAAACCCAGCTTGGGCGGAACCTGTTTGAATGTCGGGTGCATTCCTTCCAAGGCGATGTTGGAGTCCTCCGAGAACTACCACAAGGCGCTGCATCAGTTTGCCGAGATGGGCATCGAGGTGGGGACAGTGAACCTCAATCTCCAGCAAATGTTGGCACGAAAAAACAAAATTGTGGAGCAACTCACGGGTGGTGTGGGCTATTTGTTCAAGAAGAACAAAATTACCTCACTGCATGGCAAAGCAGCCCTGGCAGGGAAGAATGCTGCTGGTTTTGTCGTTCAGGTGCGCCTGGAAAACGCTCAGTCCACCGAAGTCACTGGGCGCCAGGTGATTTTGGCGACGGGGTCCGTGGCCCGGGCCATGGAAGCCGCGCCGGTGGACAATATCCAGATTCTGGATAACGAAGGCGCTCTCGCACTGGAACAGGTACCAGCGCGCCTGGGCGTGATTGGCTCCGGAGTCATTGGTCTGGAAATGGGAAGCGTCTGGAAGCGACTGGGAAGCGAGGTCACGATCCTGGAAGCCATGGATAGCTTTTTGGCTTTGGCGGACGAGCAATTGGCGCGCGAAGCCTTCAAGATGCTCACCCGTGACCAGGGCCTGAGCATTCAACTGGGGGCCAAGGTCACCCGGGTGGATCGCAAGAAAAAATCCCTCCAGGTGCACTATGCCGATTCTCAAGGAGAGCATGTCCTGGAGGTGGATAAGCTGATCGTGGCCGTGGGACGTGTCCCCAATACCGAGGGGTTGAATCTGGGCGCGGTGGGCGTGCAGTGTGATGCTCGGGGGGGTATTCAAGTGGATGAGCACTGTCGCACCAATGTACCCGGAATATGGGCAGTGGGCGATGTGGTGCGTGGCCCCATGCTGGCCCATAAGGCCGAGGAAGAGGGCGTGGCAGTGGCCGAGCAGATTGCCGGCCAACAGTCCCACGTGGATTTCAATACCATTCCCTGGGTCATCTATACGGCACCGGAGTTGGCCTGGGTGGGCCAGAACGAACAGCAATTGAAGGCCAAGGGAATCGACTATCGCTCGGGAAGTTTTCCCTTTGCGGCCAATGGCCGTGCCAAGGGATTAGGCGAAACACGCGGGTTCGTGAAGGTCCTGGCAGAGCGCGCTACCGACCGGATTCTGGGCGTGCATATCCTTGGACCCTTTGCCTCCGAATTGATTACAGAAGCTGTCGTGGCCATGGAGTTTCAGGCAAGTAGTGAAGATATCGCACGCATCGTCCATGCCCATCCTTCCCTGTCGGAGGTATTTCACGAAGCCGCCTTGGCCGTGGATGGTCGTGCCCTGAACATGTAATGAGCATGCAATCTTTGACCGGGCCCCTGCAGTGGTACCGCGCTTTTGCTGAACGCCCAGATTTCGCTGCAGATCCAGCGCAAGAGCAGATTGTTATGCGGTTGCAACAACTGCATGAAGACCTGATGGCCTTCAAACGCCATCGCCAGAGGTTGCTGGCCAAAACCTTTGGCAACCGTCCCCCCCCTCGAGGTTTGTATCTCTATGGCGGGGTAGGTCGCGGTAAAAGCGCTTTGATGGATGGGTTTTTTTCCACCCTGGCCTTTCGCCGCAAACGCCGGGTGCATTTTCATGAGTTCATGGCGCAGGTACAGCAGCGCATGCATCAACTGCAGCATCAGGAAGACCCTTTGCGTGTGGTGGCTGCGGAAATTGCAGTACAGACCAGAGTTCTCTGCTTTGACGAGTTTCATGTGAGCGACATTGCCGATGCCATGATTCTGCAACGTTTGCTGGAATCCATGATCACTTGGGGAGTCGTGTTGGTGATCACCTCCAATTATGCCCCCAAGCAGTTATATCCCGACGGACTGCAACGCGAACGTTTTTTACCAGCTATTGCATTGCTGGAAGAGCGCCTGGATGTCATGGAAATTCTTGCCGGGCAGGATCATCGGCAGCGGGACATGCAGCACCAGATCAATTATTACTATCCGTTGGGGCAGCGCGCCACCAGTGCCATGCAACAGCGCTTCGAGCAATTGTGCCCCGATCCGCAAACGACTGCGAATGTGGACCTCATGGGGCGACATGTGCCAGTGCGGGGGTTGGGGAAGGGCGTGGTCTGGTTTGACTTTGATACCTTATGTGGCTCGGCCCGTTCTCAGCGGGATTATCTGGAGTTGGCGCAGCAATTTCATACGGTTCTTCTTTCCGATGTCCCGGCGCTTACGCCCTTGCATCGGGAGGTGGCGCGTCGCCTGACCTGGCTGGTGGACATTTTTTATGATCGCCACATCAACTTTGTGGTTTCTGCAGAAACCTTGCCAGAGGGTTTATATCCTGAAGGTGTGCTCAGTGGCGAGTTTGTACGCACGGTGAGTCGTTTGCAGGAAATGCAAAGTGCCCAATGGCAGTTAGGGCACGTATCAATCACGTCATGAACGAGGAGAAAGTCCCCATGTCCTTCAAGGCCTACCGCGTCAACCAGATCGATGGAAAAGTCTCGGGTCGAATCGAACATTTGGAACAGGAGCAGTTACCCGCCGGAGAGGTCCTGATTGAAGCGGAATATTCCAGCGTCAACTATAAAGATGCCCTGGCGGCCACTGGTGCCGGAAAAATCATGCGGCGCATGCCCATGACCGGAGGGATCGATGTGGCAGGGACTGTGGCGAGTTCCTCGGATGCACGCTTTGCAGAGGGAGATCCTGTTTTGGTCACAGGATACGACCTGGGAGTAAACCATGATGGCGGGTATGCCGAGTGGGTGCGCGTGCCTGCGGATTGGGTGGTGCGCCGCCCCCCGGGCATGAGCGCCAAGGAAGCCATGGCTGTTGGTACGGCAGGATTTACTGCCGCCTTGTCGGTGTTGCGCCTGGAGCAAAATGGTTTGCGTCCCGAAAACGGACCAGTACTGGTGACCGGGGCTACCGGAGGAGTGGGCAGTATGGCCGTGGAGTTTTTGGCCGGGTTGGGATATGCCGTCACCGCCTTGACGGGCAAGGCAGACCAGGTAGATTTTCTCAAGTCTCTGGGTGCCCGGGAAGTATTGTTACGCCAACAACTGGAGATGGGGACACGTCCCCTGGAAAAGGCCCTGTGGGCGGGAGCGGTAGATCCCGTGGGAGGGGCGGTGTTGTCCTGGTTGACGCGCAGCATGATGAATCATGGATCCATCGCAAATTCCGGATTGGCGGGTGGGGTGGAACTGCAGACCACGGTCATGCCCTTCATTTTGCGTGGGGTCAATTTGCTGGGCATCGATTCGGTGAACTGCCCCATGCGGGTGCGTGAGCAACTTTGGCAACGTTTGATGACAGATCTCAAACCCCGTCATTGGGCTCAGGTGGTGCATGAAGTCAGTCTGGAGCAGTTGGATGAGGTTTTTGCCGCGTTGATGCGTGGCCAGGGTTTGGGGAGAACGGTGGTACGGATCAAAGGGTAAAAAAATATCAATCAAGGAGGATTGAAATCATGGCAGGCGAAATTCTGAAGCAGTTTC
>DAIDKJ010000140.1 GCA_027450105.1 Ferrovum sp. | reverse complement strand
AGGATTTTGATCAACCCTATGGGGCTTTGCCCAAGACGCGCCTGGCGGGGATGACGGGACAATTGTCCACCCGCATGGGGGCGGCGATTCGTCATGCCAGCATGCATCTGAAGGCACAGCGTTCAGCCAAAAAATTGATGCTGGTCATCACCGACGGCGAACCAGCGGACGTGGATGTGCGTGATCCCCAATATTTGCGCTATGACACGCGCAAGGCGGTGGAAGAAGCGGCGCGGCACGGAATCATCCCTTTTTGCATGAGTCTTGACCCCCGGGCCGATCAGTATGTGTCACGCATTTTTGGTGCCCGCAACTATATGGTGGTGGATCAGGTGAGTCGCTTACCCGAAAAATTACCGCTGTTGTATGCGGGGCTCACCCGATAAGGGGGCGCGTCTGGAGCCTGCCCGGCTTGGCGGTACTATGAGAGGAGATGGGATGGAACAGCAGTACAAAGGAGTGCACCAGGATATCAACGGCGGCATGACCCATGTGGCACAGATTTTCAAAGACGCCTGGGTCTTCGAATTGCTGCCCGAAACCGAAGATGGGGCAGGCTGGGGGGCAGGACGGGTGCAGGCACTCTATGAAAAGGTCTATGCCCAATGGGAACGCTACGGGCATTTGCCCAGCAATTTGCCCCAAGATCTCAGGCTGCGGCATGAGCGCATCCACCAGGAGGCAATCCAGCGTGGTCGCGAATCGGGGTGGAACCCCGAATTGGGTGAGGACGACTGACCCCTCCAGGGCTCATGGGCCGGTTTTGCCCGGGAGCTCGCTACGCATTCGGATCAATTTGCGCAGATTTTGACTTGGCGCAAAGCACTCCATGGCCGTTACCCATCAAAATCCCACTTTTGACTCGGGATGGATGGGATGGCGTACGCAGATTTGCCGTCATTTGTGCAGGCACTAGAGCAGCGCGGAGAGTTGCTGCGCGTAGCCCAGCCGGTCAGCCCTCATCTCGAATCCACCGTGCTCTGTCAACGGTCCCTGCAAGCCCAGGGTCCGGCCCTGTTGTTTACCCAACCCACGGGATCGCAGATTCCCCTGTTGGGGAACCTGTTTGGCACACCCTCCCGGGTTCGGGCCGCACTACATCATCGCGCCATTCGTTCTTTCCGCGAACTGGGAGAACTGCTGGCCGCGCTCAAGGAACCCCGTCTGCCAAAAGATTTCAAGGGCTGGATGAAAGCCTGGCCGGAATTTGCCCAGTTGACGCAGGTCACCCCCCGTCACGAGGCTCACGCCGCATTTGAGGCCCAGCAGTATGAAGCCGCCGATGTGGATTTGGGGCAATTGCCCATTCAACACTGTTGGCCGGAAGATGCGGGGCGACTGATCACCTTCGGTCTCGTGGTCACACGCGGATTGCGCCAACCCCGACAAAATGTCGCCATTTATCGGCAACAGGTCATCGGCCGTAACCGGGTCATCATGCGCTGGCTATCCCATCGTGGGGGGGCACAGGATCATGCGCAGTGGGTTGCTGCGCATCCGGACCGACCTTTCCCGGTGTTGGTGGTAATTGGCTGCGATCCCTGTACACTGCTGGCGGCGGTGGCGCCGGTTCCCGACACCATGTCCGAATACGAGTTTGCGGGATTGCTGCGGGGCCAGAACACGGTTCTGCACCATAGCGTGCTGACCGGGCTGGATGCTCCAGCCCAGGCGGAAATCGTGCTGGAAGGCTTCATCTATCCCAATGACCACGCCCTGGAAGGTCCTTTCGGTGATCATACGGGTTACTACAACAGTCAGGCCGAGTTTCCGGTATTTACCGTGGAGCGCATGAGCTTGCGCGCGCATCCCATCTACCACGGAAGTTACATGGGTCGCTCGCCGCTGGATGAGCCCTCCATTCTGGCGCGTGAGCTCAACGATCTGTTCGTTCCAATCCTCACGCGCACCTTCCCCGAAATCGAGGATTTTTACCTTCCCCCCGAAGCGTGCTCCTATCGAATTGCCGTGGTGAGTATCCGCAAACAGTATGTGGGGCATGCCCGGCGCGTCATGATGGGCATCTGGTCCTGGTTGCGTCAGTTTACCTATACCAAGATGATCATCGTGGTAGATACGGATATCGACATTCGCAACTGGGCTGAGGTGATTTGGGCCTTATCCACCCGCATGGACCCCGTGCGGGATACCTTGCTGGTGGAAAATACGCCCATCGACTATCTCGACTTTGCCAGTCCCGAGGAGGGGTTGGGCGGCAAAATCGGCTTTGACGCCACCAACAAGTGGCCGGGCGAAACCCACCGGACATGGGGACGTCCCATCGTTCCCGATCCCGAAACCGTACGGCGAATGGAAACCCTTTGGCAGCAACTTTCACCTCGGAGTGCCTCATGAGCATGGAACTGGTTTGTCCTGCGGGAAGCCCCGCAGCCTTTGCTGCAGCGCTTGAAAACGGGGCTGATGCCATTTATGTGGGTTTGCGTAACCACACTAATGCCCGGGCATTTCCGGGGCTCAATTTTACTCCTCAGACCTTGCAGGAAGCGGTGCGCCAGGCCCACGCCCGGGGGCGCAAGGTGTTTCTTGCGCTCAACACGTATCCCGTGGCCGAGCAGATGGCGCTGTGGAAGGAGAGTATCGATTGTGGCGTTGCAGCCGGGGTGGATGCCCTCATTCTGGCGGAAATTGCCCTGCTGGATTATGCGGCCAAAATGCATGGCAATACCCCACGGCACCTGTCCGTACAGGGTTCGGCCACAACACCCCAAGCCCTGCGGTTTTTTCAGGAGCAGTTTGGGATCACCCGGGCCGTCCTGCCGCGGGTCCTCTCCCTGGAGCAGGTGGAGCGGCTCTGTGCCAATTCGCCCGTGCACATCGAGGTGTTTGCCTTTGGCAGTTTATGCATCATGGTGGAAGGGCGCTGTCAATTATCCAGTTTCGTCACGGGGCGCTCCCCCAATTGTCACGGAGTTTGTTCTCCGGCCGAGCAGGTTCACTGGGAAGAGCAACCCGGTGGAGAACGGCAGGTGCGTTTGGGCTCGGTGCTGATCGATCGTTTCGGGCCCGAGGAGTTTGCCAGCTATCCAACCCTGTGCAAGGGCCGCTATCAGGGCGACTCCCAGCCTTACTATGCACTGGAAGAGCCCGTCAGTTTGAATACGCTGGCCTTGCTGCCCCGTTTGGCTCAGGCCGGCGTGGTGGCGCTCAAGGTGGAAGGACGCCAGCGGGGCCCGGCCTACGTCAGTCAAGTCACTCAGGTATGGCGCGCGGCCCTGGATGCGCTGGATTCCGGCGCACCCTTTACACTCAAACCCGAGTGGCAAAGTCGCTTGGCCCACGTGGCCGAAGGCAAACAGACCACTCTGGGTCCTTATCATCGTTCCTGGCAATAAGGGAGTCTGATCGCAGATGAAAATTACTCTGGCACCGATTCCGTACTTCTGGAAACGGGAAGTTGTTCGCGAATTTTACGAAGCGGCGGCCACTTGGCCCGTGGATGTGGTCTATCTGGGCGAAATCATTTGCAGTAAACGGCGCGAAATGCGCACCCAGGACTGGCAGGAGGTGGCCCGACTGCTGCTGGACGCCGGCAAGGAAGTGGTGTTTTCTACCTTGTCTCTCATCGAAGCGGAATCCGAAATTCTGGCGCTGAATCGTTGGGTGGAGCAGGGTGGGTTGCTCATCGAAGCCAATGACTGGTCGGCGGTGCACTGTGCCCATGCCCATGGTTTACCCTTCGTGGCAGGTGCCAGTCTCAACCTGTACAATCATGAAGCCCTGCATTTTCTGCAGCAACGGGGCATGTGTCGCTTCGTTCTGGGCGTTGATCAGGGAGCCAGGCAATTGCAGGCCCTTCGCCATCACTATCCGGGTGGCCCCCAGGCATTTCCGCACACGGAAGTGTTGGTCTGGGGCCGCATTCCACTCGCTTATTCGGCGCGCTGTTTTACGGCCCGGGCCCAGGAGCGTTCCAAGGATGACTGTGACCACTGCTGTATTCAATATCCCGAGGGGATCTTGCTGGATACGCGTGAAGAGTTACCGTTTTTATGCATGAATGGCATACAGGTGCTCAGTGCCCAATGCTGCGATCTGGGGCCTGAACTGGATCAGCTGCAATCCCTGGGCGTCAATCATTTGCGGATTACCCCGCAGCAAACCGGAACTGGAGCCGTCATCGCACGTTTCAGGCAGGGCTTGAACCACGCTCGCCCCCTGGAGCGGGAGGGTGACTGCAATGGGTTT
>DAIDKJ010000139.1 GCA_027450105.1 Ferrovum sp. | reverse complement strand
CTTTATGTGAACTCAATTGCCATTGGTGATGACGGTACTGTTTACAGCATGGGAAGAATGGTAAGAAATGGGAAAGAAGTTGCAGACCTTTTCAGTGATTCCCTTTCTGTTCTCTCACCAACCCCGGTTGCGCTCATGAACAAATTTCCGCTCTGGAAAAACAGCCTCATCCTGTTGGCCGTCTTGTTGGGGTTGCTCTTTACTTTGCCCAATTTCTTTGGGCAGTCTCCTGCGGTACAGATTTCGGCCCAGGGGGCGGGTGCGCACATGGATGTGGCGCTGCAGGGCCAAGTTGAGCAAACCCTGCAGCAGGCGGGTGTGCCCTTCACTCGCCTTACCTTGGATGAAAGTGGTTTGCGGGTGCGCTTTGCCGACCCCGATACCCAGCTCAAGGCTCGCGATGTGCTGGATCATGCCCTGAATGTGGCCGACCAGTCTCCTAACTATGTCGTGGCCTTGAATCTGGTTCCCAATTCTCCCCATTGGCTGACGGCTGTGGGGGCGCTGCCCATGTATTTGGGACTGGATCTTTCCGGGGGGGTGCATTTTCTGCTTCAGGTGGACATGAAAGCCGCCCTCATTCGCCGTTTGGAAGGTTACGCTTCGGAAATGCGTTCCACCCTGCGTGACAAGCGGGTGTTTTATGACGGGATCGCACGCGACGGCAACCGTGTCGTCTTGCATTTTCACGATCAGGCCACGCGTCAGGCTGCTCATCAGGCATTGGATGATACGTTCCACGATCTGGTGATGAGCGATGAGGGCAGTGGCACCGATCTGCAGATCACGGTTACGCTCAAACAAACTGCCTTGACCACCATCCAGGATCAGGCCCTGAAGCAGAATATTCTGGCGTTGCGCAATCGCGTCAATGAGTTGGGGGCCAAGGAGCCCATCATTCAGCAACAGGGCTCGGACCGTATCATCGTCGAATTGCCCGGCGTGCAGGATACCGCCAAGGCGAAAGACATTATTGGACGTACGGCAACTCTGGAAATTCATTTGGTGGATGAGGAGCACCCCGCACCCACTTCGCTCACCGAGGTGCCGCCCTTTGGGTCGGAGCTGGTTTTGGAACGGGATGGGGCGCCAGTGTTTGTAAAAAAACAGGTGGTGCTCAACGGCGATGTGATTACCGATGCCGGTGCCGGATTCGATTCCCAAAGCAATCGCCCCTCTGTCAATATCAGCATGGATAGCAAAGGGGCGCGCATCATTCGTGAGGTATCGCGCGAAAACATCAAAAAACGCATGGCCATTTTGCTGATCGAAAAAAACCGTACCGAGGCCATTAGTGTGGCCACGATTCAGGATGAACTGGGTGCCCGTTTTCAGATCACGGGTTTGCGCAGTCCCAAGGAAGCCAATGACCTGGCCTTGTTGCTACGGGCCGGAGCGCTGGCGGCTCCCATGGACTTTCTGGAGGAGCGAACGGTGGGTCCCAGTCTGGGGGCTGAAAACATTGCCCGCGGTTTTCACTCTACCTGGATTGGTTTTGCTGCCATTTCCTGCTTCATGATCGTTTACTATCTCCTGTTTGGCATGATCTCCGTGGCCTCACTGGCCATCAATGTGCTGCTCCTGGTGGGATTGTTATCCCTGTTGCAGGCCACGCTCACCTTGCCCGGTATGGCAGGGATTGCCCTCACGGTGGGGATGGCCATCGATGCCAACGTGCTCATCAACGAGCGCATTCGGGAGGAATTGCGTAATGGCAATTCGCCCGGTGCGGCCATCCACGCGGGTTACGACCGGGCCTTTGGCACCATCATGGATTCCAACGTGACCACGGGCATTGCCGGCATTGCCTTGTTTGCTTTTGGCTCGGGTCCGGTAAAAGGATTTGCGGTGGTGTTGGTGCTGGGCATTCTAACCTCCATGTTTAGCGCCGTGCTGGTATCCCGTTCTCTGGTCAATCTGGTCTACGGGTACCGGCGTAAAATTGACAAGCTGTCCATTGGTAACGTGGATTGGCATAACAAAGGCCGTTGAGAGAACCCACGCATGGAATTTTTTCGAATTCGTCAAGATATTCCCTTCATGAGTTGGGGGCGCTTTACCACGTCCATTTCCTTGCTCACTTTTCTTCTGGCGGTGTTTTTTCTCATCAGTCGCGGGCTCAACTTTTCGGTGGATTTCACGGGCGGTACCGTACTGGAAGTGAATACTGCGGGTGCGGCGGATGTGGGAAAAATGCGCTCGGCCCTGGAAGGTCTGGGTTTTCCGGAAGCCAATGTGCAAAACTTTGGCACCTCTCACGATGTACTGATTCGTCTGCCGCTCAAGCAGGGATTGACCAGCGCGGGGTTGTCGGATCGCGTCATGGCGGCTTTGCGTGGGCAAGACCCGAGTGCCCAAATGCGTCGGGTAGAATTCGTCGGACCGCAGGTGGGGGACGAATTGGTCAAGGATGGTTCCGCCGCATTGCTGTTCGTCTCCCTGGGAATTGTCGTCTACCTGTCGTTACGCTTTAAATGGCGTCCCGCTGTAGCCACAATCGTGGCCAACCTGCACGACGTGGTCATCATTCTCGGTTTTTTTGCGTTCTTTCAATGGGAATTTTCTCTTTCCGTGCTGGCTGCGGTATTGGCCATTCTGGGATACTCTGTCAATGAATCGGTGGTGGTGTTTGACCGGGTTCGAGAAAACTTTCGCAAGATGCGCGGGGCTTCGGTATCCAAAGTCATCGACAACGCCATTACCCGCACCATGAGTCGAACCATCATCACTCACGGGTGTACCCAGTTGATGGTGACCTCCATGCTGTTTTTTGGGGGCGAAGCATTGCATTATTTTGCCCTGGCGCTGACCATCGGCATCATCTTTGGCATTTATTCCTCGGTGCTGGTGGCCAGCCCCATTGCCATGTGGCTGGGGATGAGCCGGGCTGATTTTGTGCGTTCCGATAAAAAGCCCGCTACCCAACACGAAGGTGTGTGAGCTTTCAATCCCGGCCAGCCCCCTTCCATGCTTGGGCTTTTGCCGTCATCCCTTGGCCTCCCCAGGCGCCGATCTGGTACGCAGTAGTGGGGGTGGTGGTAGGTTATCTTGCCTCGAGGTCCGCCGCTCATGCTAGAACTGATCCATTGGCTGGGGCAATTGGACCAGCATTTGCTGGAGCTTAGTCAACAGCAGGGCTCCTTGGCCTATGTCATTTTGTTTCTGATCATTTTCAGTGAAACGGGTCTGGTGGTGGCCCCCTTTCTGCCGGGAGATACCCTCTTGTTTGTGGCAGGGGCCGTGGCGGCAGTTCAGGAGGGGAGCTCGCTACTTTATGGAACACAGGGGTTCAGCTTGCCCTCGTTGCTCCTTACCCTCGCCCTGGCTGCGTTTTTGGGCAATCAGTTGAATTTTCAGATTGGGCGTTGGGTGGGGCCGCGCGTGTTTCATTGGGAACGTTCCCGCCTGCTCAACCCGCGCCATCTGGCGCAAGCCCACGCGTTTTACGAACGCCATGGAGGAAAAACCGTCATCCTGTCGCGTTTTGTGCCCATCATTCGCACCTACGCCCCTTTCGTTGCGGGAGTAGGGGCCATGTCTTTCTCCCGCTTTATGGTGTTCAATGCGGTGGGGGCGCTGCTATGGGTGGGCAGCCTGCTGCTCAGCGGATTCTTTTTCGGAAATGTTCCTTTCGTCAAAGGCAACCTGACCCTCATCATTCTGGGTATCGTCGGGGTGAGTCTGCTTCCTGTTCTATGGGCTTTTGTGCGTACTCGCCTCAAACCGCGGTAAAAATCGGATAGCGCAAACCCTTTGGGGACGCTTCTCAGTGCCGATCCCCTCTCGAGTGGGGCAGCATGGCAAGAAACCGCAGCCTTACTTTGATTGGGTAGGCTGCTCGGTACCGACGAGGCGTGCCAATGGCTCGGCTAGTCCAGTGTAGGTGGCCGGGGTCAGTTCCAGCAAGCGTTGTTTGTCCTCTGCGGGCAAATCCAGTCCGACAATGAATTCCTGAATCAGGGTTTGGTCGATGCGTTTGCCCCGCGTCAGTTCCTTGAGGTGGTCGTAAGCATTGGCAATGCCTGTTTTGCGCATCACGGTCTGGATGGGCTCTGCCAGGACCTCCCAGGCGTGGTCCAGATCCTGCTGTAGTCGAACCGGATCGGCTTCCAGTTTGCCCAGGCCTTTCAGGCAGGTATCCCAAGCCAGCAGACTATGTCCCAACCCCACCCCCATGTTACGCAAGACGGTGGAGTCGGTGAGATCCCGCTGC
>DAIDKJ010000138.1 GCA_027450105.1 Ferrovum sp. | reverse complement strand
ACAGTTGGGCGGCCAACGTTTTGTTGTGACTCAAAATAAGTGTTGGCCGGTTGAGCTGGGCCACCACATTGGCCACAGTAAATGTTTTTCCCGATCCGGTTACCCCCAGCAAGGTCTGGTACTGCAAGCAATCGGACAGGCCTTGCACCAAAGCGGCAATGGCTTGCGGTTGATCGCCGGCCGGTTCGAAGGGGCAATGCAGGCGGGAAGGGCTATGGGGAAAAGTAACGATCACGAGGGATAAAGGCTGCTGGCTGAACAGGAATGAACGCAGGGCATCTTGTGGGGAGATTGGCGTCTTGGGTAGAATGCAAGGTTGAATCGGGGTTGGTTGATGTTCGTCACAGCGCATGCAGGGGTTGTGCCGGGTGGCAAGGGCCATGGCCTGAGCACACGGGCCGTCCAGAATGGATGATGACATGGATTCTGCGCACTGAACAGTACCCATACCAGCCAATGACCCGGCACGGATCTCCCCTTTTGATTGATTTTGTTGACTCCATACCCAGGACTTTTCATGAACCCCACATCTTTTTTGAACGCCATCGAGATGGCCCCCCGCGACCCCATTCTGGGCATCACCGAGGCCTATAACGCGGATACCAACCCGGCCAAAGTCAATCTCGGCGTTGGGGTGTATACCGACGAGCAAGGCAAGGTTCCTCTGCTGGAATGCGTGCGCCAGGCTGAAAATATCATCAACCAGCGTGCCGCAGCGCGCAGCTACCTGCCCATCGAAGGCTTGGCCACTTACGACCGCGCCGTTCAGGAACTGGTCTTCGGCGCCGATTCCCCGGCGGTCACGGAAGGCCGGATATTGACCGTACAATCCCTGGGAGGCACGGGCGGACTCAAAATTGGCGCCGACTTTCTAAAACGCTTCAATCCCCAGGCCGAAGTCTGGATTTCTGATCCCAGTTGGGAAAACCACCGTGCCCTGTTTGAGGCTGCAGGGTTTACGGTCAAAACCTATCCCTACTACGATGCCGCCACCCATGGCCTTCACTTTGCCAACCTGCTGAGCGCGCTGGATACGGCCCCCGCCGGAACCATCATCCTGCTGCATGCCTGCTGTCACAACCCCAGCGGCGTAGACCTGGATGAAGCACAATGGGGCCAAGTGATCCATCTGATCCAGTGCCGTCAGCTGGTTCCCTTCCTGGATTTGGCCTATCAGGGGTTTTCCCGTTCCATTGCCGAAGATGGTGCAGTGGTGCGGCGTTTTGCCGCAGCCGGGGGCCCGGTGTTGGTGGCCAATTCCTTTTCCAAATCCTTTTCCTTGTATGGGGAACGTATCGGCGCCTTCAACCTGGTCAGCGACTCCCGGGATGAAGCGCAACGGGCCTTGTCCCAGCTCAAACGCGTGGTGCGTACCAACTATTCCAACCCGCCCAGCCATGGCGCGCAAATCGTCTCTTCGGTGCTAACCACGCCTGAACTGCGCACGCTGTGGGAACAAGAATTAGGTGCCATGCGCAGCCGCATCAAAGGTATGCGGCAAAGTTTTGTGGCGCAACTCAAGGAACAGCTTCCCCAACAGGATTTTGGTTTTGTGGCGCAACAAAACGGCATGTTTTCCTTCTCTGGTCTGACGTTGCCGCAAGTCACCCGCTTGAAGCAGGAGTTTTCCATCTATGCCGTAGACTCTGGCCGAATTTGTGTGGCTGCGCTCAACAACCGCAATCTGCCCCACGTAGTCCAAGCCATCGCGCAGGTTCTCCGGGTGCCTGCCCCGTAATGGCTGGCGCCTTGCCGCTCATGCCTGTCTTGGCGCTAGTCCTCTGATCTTCGCACGCACATCGATTAGCGGCTTTTGGCTGGCATGGCTGGTTTTGGGAACCGTGCTCACCCTGACCGCGGTGATCGCCTTGCGCCAGTACGAGGCACGGGAAGTGCAAGCACAGTTTCAAGCTGAATCCATCGACGTGGTGGACCGATTTGAAATGCGCGTCAAACGGGCTCTGGACGATTTACTGGCGGTGGGTGCCTTTTACGACGTCAATGCCCAAATCGATCGACAAGAATTTGGGCGCTTGGCTAACGGGCTACTGGCCAAGGACACCCCCATCCAGGCGCTGGAATGGGCCCCGCACCTGTTTCAGGCTCAACGGGAAGGATTCGTGGCCCAGGTGCGCCGCAGCGGGTTTCCCCAATTTGAAATAACACAACGTAATGCGCAGGGAACCCTGATTCCTGAGAGCGCACGCCCGGATTACTTTCCAGTCACCTACCTCGAACCCATGGCCGGCAACGATGCGGCCTTCGGTTATGACCTGAGCTCCAGTGCCTCGCGCAAAAACACCATGCTACGTTCGGCCACCACGGGCCAACTGCTGGCCACCGAACGCATCAAGCTGGTTCAGGAACATGGCAACCAGTTCGGATTTCTGGTCTTTCGCCCCGTGTTCAAAGGAGCCGTGCTGCCCCAAGATGGGCTCTCCTCTTCGCGCCTGCTGGGATTTGCCTTGGGGGTCTTTCGGATTGGCGATCTGGTGGAAAATGACAAGCAGCTTGCCAGCCGCTCCCCCTTGCAAATGGCCTTGTTTGACGCTTCTGCCCCCCCAGGAATGCGCTTGCTGTACTCTGCCCAAGGGCAACCAGACTCGCCCGAAAGCCTGCAAGCTGGCTTGAACTACACCCGATTCTTGAGTGTGGGGGACAGACAATGGACCGTGGTGACCACACCGGCAAACCTCCAGGCCTTTCGGGCACATCATGAGGCCAGTAACATCACTCTGGTGCTCGGGCTGTTTCTGTCACTTATCTGGGCGATTTACTTACGGCAAAAGGCCAACCATCTGGTGCAGGCCGAACAGATTGTAAAGCAACGCACCACCGACCTGGATCGTGAACGCCGTTTCAGTACGACCCTGTTTGACAATCTGGGCAGTATCGGTCTGGTGATTCATCGCGATGGTCATATCGTCCGCTTCAATCAGGCAGCCTCCGAATTTACCGGTCATTATCTGGAAACCGTGAACGCCCCCTGGTTTTGGTTGCAATTTTTTCCCGAAAGGGAGCAGTTGGCGCTTCGAGAGCAATTCGCCGCAACCATGCAAGGCCATTTTTCCATGTCCCAGACGGCTCACTGGATAGATCGCCAGCAACAAGAGCGGCTGCTGGACTGGACCCATAGTGTATTGAACGACAAGTCGGGCATCCCTCAGTTTCTTATCAGTGTGGGGGTGGATATCACCGAACGTCAGGCTGCACAAAGCAAGCTCACCAGTTTGCTGGAAGAACAACAGGCCATCCTCAATAGCGAAGTGGTAGGGATCGCCATGATCCGGGATCGGCATCTGGTGTGGGCCAATCATGCCATTGCCCACATGCTGGGGTACTCGCCAGAGGAAATGGCGCAGCAGCCTACGGCCCTGATCTACCCCAGCGCTGCAGATCATCAACGCTTTGAGCAGCTTGCCTACCCAGTGATTCAGGAAGGACGACTATTCCGAACCCAACTGCAGTTTGTGCGCCGGGATGGAACGCTGGGCTGGTTTGATATTTCCGGAGCCCGGTTGCGCGCCGAAGAATCCATCTGGGCGGTGGTGGACATCAGCACCCTGAAATCCGCCGAAGAAAAACTGATTCGAGCGCGGCAAGTGGCAGAGGAGGCCAATCAGGCCAAGTCCAGGTTTCTGGCCATCATGTCCCACGAAATTCGCACGCCCATGAACGGCATTCTCGGCATGGCGCAACTACTGTTACGCCAGGATATCACCCCATCCGAGCGCCTGGAATTCATTAAGACCATTCTGTCTTCGGGACAATCCTTGCTCAGCTTGCTCAACGACCTGCTGGATTTATCCAAGGCCGAATCGGGCGAATTCGCCCTGGAACGCGCACCATTTTTGATTGAAGAGGTGTTGCAGCAGGCCCTGTTGCTGTTTGAGGCGGGTGCTCAGGCCAAGGGCATTCGGCTCGTGGTGCAGCCGCTTCGAGAGGCTCTTGGACAGTACTGGTGGGGGGATGCCCTGCGGCTGCGACAAATGCTGTTCAATCTGGTAAACAATGCCCTGAAGTTTACCACCCAAGGTACTATCACCCTGGCCGTGACTGAGCGGCAGCGGAAATCCCAGCACACCCTCCTGGAATTTCGCGTCACGGATACGGGAATCGGCATCGCCCAGGAAAAACTCTCCCTGTTGTTCAAGCCCTTCTCGCAGGCGGACAATTCCATTACCCGCCAGTATGGAGGGACAGGTCTGGGACTT
>DAIDKJ010000137.1 GCA_027450105.1 Ferrovum sp. | reverse complement strand
ATGCGAGCCCGTGCCCGGTTGTTTCTGTATCGCTTCGAAGCAGAGCTGTTTTCCCATGTGACTACGCTGGAATCGGGAAACTCCAAGGCTGCCGAGAAGGCGCGGGTCCTGATTCGGGAAAACCTGATCCAGATTGCGCCCGTTTTCGTCAAACAGAAATTCATGCTGGGCGATGAATTTACCATGCTGGATGTGGCCGTGGCTCCTTTGCTGTGGCGTTTGGAGCAATATCAGATCACTTTGCCGAAAACCGCTGCGGCGCTGTCGAAATACGCCGAACGCTTGTTTTCCCGACAAGCGTTCATCGACTCCATGACCCCTTCCGAAAAAGCCATGAGGAAGTAAGTGATCACTTCTTCCACAAAACCATATCTTACCCGAGCAATATGGGAGTGGTGTGGTGATAATGGGCTGACTCCCCTGCTGCAGATTCAGGTGACGGGCACCCAGGCACGAGTACCCACGGAGTTCGTCAAGGAAGGCCAGATCGTCCTGAACATCAGCGCTTCAGCCACCCGTAATCTTATCCTGGGCAATCTGGACGTGCAGTTCAATGCGCGTTTCGGGGGGGTGTCCAGAGACATTTATGTCCCGTGGAATGCGGTGCTGGGTATCTATGCGCGCGAAACCGGCGAAGGCATGCTTTTCCCGCCCGAGGGAGAAGACGTGCAGACCTCCGAGCCAGAGTTGCTTCCGGAAAGCAGTTCAGTGCCTGAAGCACCGAAGTCGGGTAAACAAAAAAAACCAAAACTCACGGTTATCAAGTAAAATTTCGTCCGATTGATCACGCCGGCATAGCTCAGACGGTAGAGCAGCTGATTTGTAATCAGAAGGTCGAGGGTTCGATTCCTTCTGTCGGCACCATATAAAATAATGGCTTAGTATAATCGCCGGGTCATCTCATCGCCGAAAACCCTCTGTCCGTTCACAATTCATTCACAGTGAGCGCGAAAAATAGTTGCCACTCGTAAACTACCTTCTGCAAAAAGGAAGGTGCAAATCAGGAGAAATGGACATCACCGGGGGATTACTGCTACCAATGTCTCTCGTTCAAATCTGTTTCACGAGGCGGGTTCTGCCGCTTCCACCCAGCAGCACGAGCAAGACGCTCTTTCATGGCAGGCTCATGCAACCAGGCTTCATTTACAGGCACTACAACGGCTCGTTTCAGCATGATGTCGCCGCCAGTCAGCTCCTCCATGATGAACTCCATGCCGGAAAACGCTTTGCCGACTGAAATCTAGCCACTCTTAACGACAGTCTTGATGGCATGCATGGTGTCCTCCTTCATGCGGTATGATTGCATGATACACTGGTTTTTCATTATAAAAAGTATTGCTGAACCGGCCCTCGCCTGCGCTGGTTGAGGGAGATTTGGGGAGAATTGAGACGTACCTTCTGATGCGGTGGCACTGGGATGACTACCAGTAAAAAACCTACTCCGGATAGTTTCGCATCATCGTTCAAGATCCGTTGGACCCAGCACGGCTTTGGAAGTGAGCCTTCGCTTTTGGTACAGCGTTTTCAGCAGGCATTGCTGCATTTTCAGAGCGATCGACTGGAGCAGGCACAGCACGATCTGCAGTGGGTCATTCAGGAATATCCCGACCATCATCCCTCCTGGCTGCAGTTGGGGTTAGTGCATTTTCGGTTGGGTAAATTGCCGGAAGCTGTCCATTGCATGGAACAGGCGATCCGAATTTGCCCCAGTAATGCGGCCTATCATCGTAACGCTGGCGCATCAGGTCGTGCCGGAGCATGTACAAATTAGCTAAGGCGCAGGTAGTAAACAACCGGTTGGCATTTTTCTCCAGTCCACGGTAACGGACCTTCACGAATCCAAAGATGCGCTTGATCACTCCAATGGCATGCTCCACTTTTTCCCGGATACTGGATTTGCTTTTGTTCTTCCGCCGCTCCACCTCGTTGACCCGGTCCTTGTAGCGGTAACGCTTGTTGGTAAAGTCCCTGGCCTGGCGTGTGCAAGCCGACTTCATCTCCACGATGATCGGTGAGATCAGCGCGCTGCTCCTGCAAGCCTTGAGGAACTGCATGGCAGGCCAGTCGCTCAAACGAGTCTACGGATAACTGAACAGGAAGGGAACAAGATGATAGCCAATGACATCATTGCGGGCATGGTAGGGATCATGCTCTTTTTCACCGTGGTGGTGGCCCCCACGGTTTTCAAAGTCCTGCCGATGGAGTGGTCAGGCAAGTACGTGCGAAATTTCTTTCCGAAATATTACGCCAGCCTGGGGCTGCTCAGCCTCGCAGCCGCTTTTCTAGACAGTGACCTACACAGCAGAACGGTCCTACTGGTTTGCGCAGCCCTCTTTGCCTTTCTATTGTTTTATCTCACCCGCCAAATCAACGCAGCCAAAGACAAGCAGCAGAACAAACGGTTTCACTGGCTGCATGGCCTAAGCGTGTTGCTCAATTTAGGCCAGCTTGCCGCCTTTGTTTATTTGCTCGTTGCTTAGGCAACCTGGGTTGATGTTTCATTCCCCGGCGATCTCGATCATCACTTCATTGCGACGCAAAAATGGCAACGTCCAGGGGGGGTTATAAAAGGCATAGGTAGGCAACCCCGCTGGCTTCAGCTGACGAGCAGCCATGAAGGTCTTTAACGCATCAGTGCGCTGCTTCAAAGCCTGGCTGCGGACAAGTCCGGAAAACCGAATGACCGCAAACCGCCGGCTTGCCACGGGATGCAGCGTCACAGCCGGATTGTTGGGTTTGGGTAACGTATCCAGGGTATAGCCCGAGGGCATGATGAATTGCACCCGCCATTTTCCTTCTGCTTCCTGCTGTGTTACCGGTGCCGTCATGGCAATTTTCTCGCTGGATTTCTGGGTCACGGGTGCCGTCATCGGCAATTTTTGCGCCGCGACGTTGTTGCCGAAAATATAATCGGCGATGGTGCGAAACCCCTGACTGATGGCGTTCTCGCGATCGCCCGCCACTTCTGTCTCGGCCACGATCAAGGGCGCATAATCACGGATTTCCATGTCGCCCTGGGTTTCAACGATGGTGTATTGCGGCTGTTCCACTTGGCTCACGATTGGCCCCCATAACGTGCCGGCGATGACGACGACGGCGATTACCCACCCCATGATTTTCCTCCCCATCAGCCTACACCCATCCCTGAATCCAGATCGCGTCGCCCATTAGATTCAAAGTCCGTGCCAAGCGGCTCGGTCCACATACCAGTGTGCCAGCTTGAATTGTTGCGGCGGGAGTGACGCACCCTGTTGCAAGTGCTGTAGCGCTGCATGTTTGGCTGGGCCGGCCACCAAAAAGAACAATTGCCGTGCTGCCAGAAGAGCCGCAGGCCCAAGGGATACGCGTTCCGGAGGGGGTTTGGGAGCGTGCAACACCGGAATGACCAGTCTTTGCTCCCCTGGTTCAGAAAGACCCGGAAACAGACTGGCGGTATGCCCATCTTCACCCATGCCCAAGAGGATCAGATCCAGAGGTCCCGAGTGCCGCAGACAGGCAGCGTAATCGAGGGCTGCAGGAACTGCACCCCAATGCGCTTGAATCCGATGAATCTGATGGGCGGGAATCGGTACATGATCCAACAGACTCTGGGCAGCCATTTGATCGTTGCGCTGGGGATCTGACGCGGGCAGGCAGCGTTCATCCCCAAAGTAGATGTGAATGCGCGACCAGTCCAGTGTTTCTTCCCGCAGCGCCCGGTAACAAGCCTGCGGCGTTGTTCCGCCCGCCAGGGCGATGCGCAGAAACGGTTGGGTACGCGCCGCACGCTTTGCCAGTAACGCAATCCGCCTGGCCGCCGCACGAGCCAGCAATGCGGGTGAATCAAACACGTGGACGGTGTGAAAACAGTTTCCCATTCCCTGTGGAGGCTGTTTGGACAAGGAGCTCATCGGCGCGAAATGGTCAATAGGGTTGAAGATTGGCCCCTTCAGGGTCCAGGGAATGACGCCAAAACTGATCCTCGTGCGAGAACAGGCGGTACGTGCCACGAGGGCCCCAGCTGCCGGCCGGGTAAGTGTTGATGAACTCCCGTTCCATGGACCATACTTTCAGGACTGGATCTACCACACGCCAGGCGGCTTCGATTTCATCGATGCGCAGAAACAGCGAGTGATCTCCTTGCATGACGTCTAGCAGCAATTCTTCGTAGGCATCATAGTCGGCTTCGGAGCCCTGATGATAAGTGGCATCCAGACTGATGGTGCGCGTTTGCAAATCCAGTCCGGGCATTTTCACCTGCATTTCCATGCGCAAGGAATCGTTGGGTTGAAT
>DAIDKJ010000136.1 GCA_027450105.1 Ferrovum sp. | reverse complement strand
TCATGGCTTATGTGCACCTGGCCCATGACTGTCAGGTGGGCGACCACACCACCTTTGCCAATCATGCCACCCTGGCGGGCCATGTGAGCGTGGGCGACTGGTGTATCCTGGGCGGATTTGTGGGGGTGCATCAGTTTGTGCAAATCGGGGCCCACAGTTTTTTGGGGATTTCTGCCGTGATCACCCAGGATGTGCCGCCCTACGTCATGGTGGCCGGGCATCCAGCAGCACCCCATGGCATCAATAGCGAAGGGCTCAAGCGCCGGGGATTCGAGGCCGAGGACATCAGCGCCATCAAACAGGCTTACCGTAAACTCTATCGCTCGGGCCTGAGCCTGGAACAGGCCCGGGAAGAAATTGCGCGCATCGCTGCGAGCACCCCACGGGTGCATCTGTTGCTGGATTTTCTGGCACGCTCCACGCGCGGTATCGTGCGCTGATCATGCATGTGGGGGTGGTGGCCGGAGAAGCCTCGGGGGATGCCCTGGGGGAATCCCTGATCCAGGCCATTCGTAGTCGCTATCCTGCAGCCACCTTCGAAGGCATTGCCGGCCCCCGCATGCAGGCACTGGGCGCACGTTCCCTGTTTTCCATGGAGACGCTCTCCGTGCGCGGGTATGTGGAGGTATTGCGCGCGTTACCGCGTTTGCTATGGATTCGCAGGGGTTTGCGGCACCGTTTTCTTCAGGCCGCCACGCGTCCCGACCTGTTTGTGGGCATCGATGCGCCCGACTTCAACCTGGGCCTGGCGCGCACCCTCAAACAGGCCGGTATTCCCACCTTGCAGATGGTGGCGCCCACCGTATGGGCCTGGCGGGCCAATCGACTGCCGCTCATTCGTGAGTCCGTACACGGCGTACTCTCCATCTTCCCCTTCGAACGGCCCCTCTTTGAACAAGCGGGCATTCCCCTGTTTGATATCGGGCACCCTCTGGCCTGGCAGATTCCCGAGCAGGGCGATCGGGCCGGTGTGCGTGCGCGCTGGGGTCTGGCACCCGAGGCCGTGGTGGTGGCTTTGCTGCCGGGTAGCCGGCGCTCGGAACTGGATTTTCATGTACCTCTGTTCGTGGACACCGCGCGCCAATTGCAAGCCCAGTTGGGGGCCGTGCAGTTTCTGGTCCCCCTGCTGGGGAGCGAAGCCATCCAGCGCTTTTGCCAGCTGGCCAAAGGCCGGCTGGGGGCCGACGACACCCTGAGCCTGCCGGCCCAGCCCTTGGTGAAATTTCGTTTTCTACCTGGGCAGGCCCATGCAGTCTTTCAGGCAGCGGATGTGGCGCTGGTGGCCTCGGGCACCGCAACGCTGGAAGCCGCCCTGTGGAAATGCCCCCTGGTCATCACCTATCGGTTGTCCCCGTTGACGGCCTGGATGGTTCGTCGCCGCGTGGTGTCGCGCTTTGTGGGGTTGCCCAATATCATTCTGGACCGTGCCGTGGTGCCCGAATTACTGCAGGAGCAGGCCACCGCCCCGGCCTTGGCAACGGCCCTGGCGCATTTGCTGCACAACGCCCCAGCGCGACAGGCCATGGTGTCGGCCTTTGCCACCCTGCACGCGCGTTTGCGCGCGGACACCAACGCCGGCGTGCTACAAGCCCTGGATTGGGTCTGCGCGCCCCGTTAGCCAAGCAAACCGTTAGCCAGGCGAAGGCGCAGGACCCTTGCTGCAGGACCGAGGCTTACCCCTTGGCCAGCGCCAACCAGGTTCCAATGATGGAATCAGGGTTGAGCGACATGGACTCGATGCCTTCGGCCATGAGCCACTGGGCCAGATCCGGATGGTCGGAGGGGCCCTGCCCGCAGATGCCCACGTATTTACCAGCCCGCCGACAGGCACCAATGGCCAGGCGCAACATGGCCTTCACCGCCGGATCGCGCTCGTCGAAGGCTTGCGCCACCAGGCCGGAATCCCGGTCTACGGCCAGGGTCATCTGGGTCAGGTCGTTGGAACCGATGGAAAAGCCGTCAAAGCGTTCCAGAAATTGGTCGGCAAGGATGGCATTGGCCGGAATTTCGCACATCATCACGATGCGCAGGCCGTTTTCCCCCCGCTGAAGCCCCAGTTCCTGCAACAAGGCAATGGTGCGATCCGCTTCGCCCAGGGTTCTCACAAAGGGAACCATGATTTCCACATTGGTGAAGCCCATGTCGTTGCGCACCCGTTTCAGGGCCTGGCATTCCAGTTCGAAGCAGGCGCGGAAGGAGGGCGCAATGTACCGCGAAGCCCCGCGAAATCCCAGCATGGGGTTTTCTTCCTCGGGTTCGTAGCGTTTGCCGCCAATCAGGTTGGTATATTCGTTGGACTTGAAATCGGAGAGTCGAACGATGACTTTTTTAGGCCAGAAGGCAGCCGCCAGGGTGGAAATGCCTTCGGCCAGCTTTTCCCGGTAAAAGGTGGCCGGATCGGAGTATCCCCGGGTTTTGTCTTCCACCTGCGCCTTGAGTTCGGCGGGCAGGTTGGGATAATCCAGACAGGCCCTGGGGTGAATCCCGATCATGGCACTGATGATGAATTCCAGGCGGGCCAGCCCCACCCCTTCGTTGGGCAAGCGCTGGAAGGAGAAGGCTAGCTGCGGATTGCCCACGTTCATGGTGAGCTTGACGGGGATGGGCGGCATGGATTCCAGCGTCATGGAAGACACTTCGAAATCCATCCGGCCCTGATAGATTTTTCCGGTTTCTCCTTCGGCACAGGACACGGTCACAGCTGCTTCATGGGCCAGCAGCGTGGTGGCATTCTCGCATCCCACCACGGCTGGAATGCCCAACTCCCGGGCGATGATGGCCGCATGGCAGGTGCGTCCACCACGGTTGGTGACGATGGCGGAGGCGCGCTTCATGATGGGTTCCCAGTTGGGGTCGGTCATGTCGGTGACCAGAACGTCTCCGGGGCTGACCTGATCCATTTGCGACACATCAAAGATGATCTTTACCGGACCGGCTCCGATTTTTTGCCCGATGGCGCGTCCGGTGGCCAGAAGCCTGCCCGCAGACTTGAGGGCATAACGCTCCAGGGTGTCCGCGCGCTTGCGCGAGGCCACGGTTTCCGGGCGCGCCTGGAGAATATAGAGTTTGCCGTCAAGGCCATCGCGGGCCCATTCCACATCCATGGGGCGTCCGTAATGGCGCTCGATGATGACGGCGTAACGGGCCAGTTCTTCCAGCTCCTCCCGCTCCAGGCAGAACCGATTGCGCTCCGCCGCCGGGGTTTCTACGGTGGTGACCGTGCGTCCGGCCTGGCGCTCTTCGGTAAAAATCATGCGTGTGGCCTTGGACCCCAGGTTGCGCATCAGCACGGCCGGGCGCTGCTGTGCCAGGGCCACCTTGCTGACATAATATTCGTCCGGATTGACGGCGCCTTGCACCACACTTTCGCCCAAGCCCCAACTGGCGGTAATGAAGACCACCTGGTCGAAGCCGGATTCCGTATCCATGGTGAAGAGTACGCCACTGCACCCCATGTCGCTGCGGGCCATGCGTTGAATTCCGGCGGACAGGGCAACATCGGCGTGGACGAAACCCTGGTGGACCCGGTAGGAAATGGCCCGGTCGTTGTACAGCGAGGCAAACACGTGTTTGACCGCCTCCATGACCATGGCCGTGCCCTGAATGTTGAGAAACGTTTCCTGCTGTCCGGCAAAGGAAGCATCGGGCAGGTCTTCTGCGGTGGCGGAGGAGCGCACGGCCACCGACGGGGGTGCTGCGCTGTCTCCTTGCAGTTGCTGGTAGGCCTGCTCCAGTTCCTGCTGCAACCGTTGTGGCAGGGGGGCTTCGAGAATCCACTGGCGGATTTGCGCGCCGGCTCGTGCCAGGGCCACCACCTGATCCACATCCAGAGTGGCCAGCAGCTGTTCGATGCGCTGGTCGAGCCCGTCTTGTGCCAGAAAATCCCGATAGGCTTGGGCGGTGGTGGCAAACCCACCGGGAACCCGGACCCCTGCGCGCTCCAGTTGACTGATCATTTCTCCCAGTGAGGCGTTTTTGCCGCCCACGGTGGCCACGTCGGTCATGCGAAGCTCCTGAAACCAGCGCACGTATGGTGTTGTCATGAAGTCCTCATCGTCGGTTAGGGTTAAGTATTGTATTATATATAAGACATCGGGACTTATCAGCCTAAACTTGTTTTTCTCGGGCCCAGGGAGCCGCCATGAAGCGAACCGTATTCTATGTCTCTGATCGCACCGGTATTACCGCCGAAATGTTAGGGCAGAGCCTGATGACCCAATTCGACGGCCTGGTTTTCGAGCGCCGCACCGTTCCCTTCGTGGACACCCTGGAAAAAGCCCAGCAGGTGATCGATACCATTGCCCTGGCGGCGCGGGAGGATGGCGTGCGTCCCATTGTGTTCAGCACCCTGATCGACGAG
>DAIDKJ010000135.1 GCA_027450105.1 Ferrovum sp. | reverse complement strand
CCCAACTGCTGCAGCCCCAGGCTTTGCTGGCAGATGCTGCCCCGGCTGCCCGAAGCCAGGGGCTGCGCAGTGGGCGGGCCCTGCGCTGGAGCCCACGGGGATCCATCACCCTGCGTTTGGAGGGCATCGACGCCCTGGAAACCCATTATTTGGCCAAAGGGGGGTTGGGTGTGTTGTGTCAGCCACCCCCTTGGCCGGAGCGGGCTGCCTGGGCGTTATTGCAGTACCTGGGTTTTGAACGGGTGGTGCGTGGACCGGGCGAGCGCATCCTGGGAACCGAGCCTGCTGCCACCAGAGGCGCCATCCAACTGCAGCGGGTAGATCGCTATGGACGGGCTGTGGCCTATGCCTTTCGTGGCCAGATTCAAACCCCTTCTGCGGGCGCCCGCGCCTTGTCGCCCACGGTGCTGGCCAGTAGCGCCAACGGGTATCTGTTGCAGCAGGGGCTGGTTTATCCGGTGCTCTATCAAGACATGGCGCTGGCCGCCCTGCGTTGGTTCTACCAGCAAACGCAGCGCGTGCGTTTGGCGGGACGGGGCTTGTGGTCCAGGGATCGGACGCATACGGGGTTTACCTTCCGGTCGGTGCAGGACCTGCAGGAACGGGCACTGATCTGGCCCAAACTGTATCGGCGCTTGGTGGATCAGATGGGAGGGGCGAAGCCTGACCCTCTGGATTCCCTGGAGCAGGCTCTGGAGGCGCGGGTGGGTTCGGTGCGCTTGTGGCGCCAGGGGGTGACGGTGTCTTTTGCGGATTTGCTGCAGATCGATCGCCGGGAGCACCGCGTGCGCCTGTTGGTATTGCCCGAGGAGATTGCCTTCAACAGTGATTAGAGCCGGCGCGCCACGGGACCGTCTGGGCTTTTTCCCAACAATCCCGCAGCCATACGGAGGATCCGTTCACTCGTGGTGATCCAGGGCCCGATACCCATGCCCCCTGATCAATTCATCCCGTTTGGCCGAGTTAAGGTCCTCGCGCACCATTTCCGCCACCAGCTGGGCAAAGGGGGTTTTGGGACTCCACCCCAGCTTTTGTTGGGCCTTGCTGGGGTCTCCCAGCAGGGTTTCCACTTCTGTGGGACGAAAGTAGCGCGGGTCTACCGCCACAATGGGGGTGGTGGGCGAGCCGGCAGGGCGGTTGGTCCAATAACCCACCTCTGCGCTGCCATGTCCCTCCCAGCGTAGATCCATGTGTAATTCCCGGGCGGCTGCATTCACGAAATCGCGCACGCTGTATTGCACGCCGGTGGCGATCACAAAGTCTTCCGGCTGTTCCTGCTGCAGCATCAGCCACTGCATTTCCACATAGTCCCGGGCGTGGCCCCAGTCGCGCAAGGAATCCAGATTTCCCAAATACAGGCAATCCTGGAGCCCCAACTGGATGCGCGCCAGGGCGCGAGTGATTTTGCGGGTGACGAAAGTTTCCCCACGGATGGGACTTTCGTGATTGAACAGAATGCCGTTGCAGGCATAGATGCCATAGGCTTCGCGGTAATTGACGGTAATCCAGTACGCGTAGAGTTTGGCCACCGCATAGGGACTGCGCGGATAGAAGGGGGTGGTTTCGCGCTGGGGCGTTTCCTGCACCAAACCGTAGAGTTCGGAGGTGCTGGCCTGATAAAAGCGGGTCTTTTTCTCCAATCCCAAAATACGGATGGCTTCGAGGATCCGCAAGGCGCCCAGGGCATCAGAGTTGGCCGTATATTCGGGTTCTTCAAAGCTGACGGCCACATGGCTTTGCGCGGCCAGGTTGTAGATTTCATCCGGCTGGGTTTGCTGGATGATGCGGATCAGGCTGGAGCTATCCGTCAAATCGCCGTGGTGCAAAAAAAATCGTACTTCCTGTTCGTGTCGGTCCTTGTAGAGATGATCGATGCGATCCGTGTTGAACAGGCTGGTGCGCCGTTTGATGCCATGGACGATGTACCCCTTGTCCAACAGCAATTCCGCCAGATAGGCGCCATCTTGTCCGGTAACGCCGGTGATCAGGGCAACTTTTTGAGGAGAGGTCATGGATTGTCGTAGGTCCGTAAAAAATCGGTGTAGGCAAGGCTCAATCCCTGCTCCAGACTGATCTGGGGTTGCCACCCCAAAGCCTTGAGACAGGAGCTGTCCATCAGCTTGCGCGGAGAGCCATCGGGCTTGCTGGGGTCAAAGGTGAGGCTGCCCGTATAGCCCACAACCTGGCAGATCATCTGGGCCAGATCGCGGATGGTGATGTCGTCCCCATAGCCCACGTTGATGTGACTCAACATGGGTTGGGTTTGTTGCGTGTAGCGGGAAGAATCCAGGGCCATGACATGCAGGCAGGCCCGGGCCATGTCCTCCACATATAGAAACTCGCGCCGGGGAGTGCCCGTGCCCCAGAGAGTGACGCTGGGGGTCTGGTGAGTTTTGGCCTCGTGAATGCGCCGAATCAGCGCCGGGATGACATGGGAGTTGTCCGGATGATAGTTGTCTCCGGGGCCGTACAGATTGGTGGGCATGACGCTGCGGTAGTCCACCCCATGACTGGCACCGTACTGGCGATTATAGCTTTCGCACAATTTGATCCCGGCAATCTTGGCCACGGCATAGGGTTCGTTGGTGGGTTCCAGGGGGCCTGTGAGCAGGGCATTTTCTGCCATGGGTTGCGGGGCCAGGCGGGGGTAAATGCAGCTGGAGCCTAAAAACAATAACTTTTTGACCCCATGGCGAAAGGCGGCATCGATCACATTGGCCTGCACCATCAGGTTTTCATAGATGAATTCGGCCGGGTAGGTGTTGTTGGCGTGAATCCCACCCACTTTGGCGGCTGCCAGATAGACCTGAGTGGGCCGTTCCGCGGCAAAAAAACGGCGCACGGCGTCCTGGTCCGTCAATTCCAGTTCCTCACGGGAGCGGGTGAGCAACGCAGTGTGCCCCTCAGACCGCAGGGCGCGCACAATGGCCGAACCCACCATGCCACGGTGGCCGGCCACATAAATTTTTTCCGAAGAAGGGTGCGTCATTTAGCAGGATCGTCTGTTTAAGGGACTTCGCGATTCTATCAGCACTGCTTTCCTTGCGGGCATTGCCGACGCGGAATTTCACAGAATCCGTTCAAACGAGCGGGAAGCAGCGCGGGAAAAATTGATCCCCTGGCGGGTTGATGATAAGGTGTATCGAAGCGCATAGCCCCTGTCACCGGCAGGGAGAACAGCAACGCCGGTGCAATTCGTTTGAGGAAAAAGTTCATGGCAGTTGCATTGCAGGCGCCCCGTGGCGCTGACTTGCACCCCGTGCCCGGAGTGCGTTTGGGGCCCGTGGCTGCAGGGATTCGCAAACCCGGACGGCTGGATTTGCTGGTGATCAGCCTGCCCGAAGGTGCGCGCGTGGGGGCCGTGTTTACGCGCAACCGTTTTTGTGCGGCACCAGTGCAACTCTGTCGCACCCATTTGCAGCACCAGGCCCCCCGGGCGCTGGTCATCAACACCGGTTGCGCCAATGCCGGTACCGGTGCCCAGGGACTGGCCGACGCCCAAACCACCTGCGCCACCCTCGCTTCCTTGCTGGGACTGACCCCCGAACAGGTACTGCCGTTTTCTACGGGCGTGATTCTGGAACCCTTGCCCATGGCCCCGCTGCTGGCAGGACTGGCCCCGGCCTGTCATGCCCTGCAGATGGAACTGTGGCTGGAGGCGGCCCAGGCGATCATGACCACGGACACCGTCCCCAAGGCCGCCTCGCGTCAGATCGTCTTGTCCGGGCAGACGGTAACGCTCACCGGCATTGCCAAGGGAGCCGGCATGATTCGCCCCAACATGGCCACCATGCTGGGCTTCATTGCTACAGACGCGCGTATCGAGGCCGGATTGTTGCAGCGCCTAACCCAGGAGGTGGCCGATCTCTCTTTCAACCGCATCACGGTGGATGGCGACACCTCCACCAATGATTCCTTTATAGTCATGAGCACCGGGCAAGCCCTGCATCCCGAATTGAAACAGCCCAGTGGAGCAGATTATCTGGTGTTTCGTCGGACTTTGGTGGAATTGGCCACGGAACTGGCCCAGGCCATCATTCGCGACGGCGAGGGAGCGACCAAATTCATCACGGTGCAGGTGGAGCAGGGCCGTAGCGAGGCAGAATGCCTGCAGGTGGCCTATGCCATCAGTCATTCACCTCTGGTGAAAACCGCTTTTTTCGCCAGTGACCCCAACTTGGGGCGCATCTTGGCTGCTGTGGGTTATGCGGGCATCGAGGACCTGGACGTGGCGGGCTTGTCCCTGTATCTGGATCAGGTTCTGGTGTCGGAGCAAGGCGGGCGCGCCGCTGGTTATCAGGAACAGGATGGACAGCGGGTCATGCAGCAACCCGAAATCACCATCCGGGTGTGTCTGGGGCGTGGGCAGTCCCAAGCCCGGG
>DAIDKJ010000134.1 GCA_027450105.1 Ferrovum sp. | reverse complement strand
GGGAAAAAAATTTCGTCCCAAAAAAGGCACCAGCCCGAAAGACACCATCACGACCCCCATGAAACCCGCCACAAAGCGTCGCCGGTGGGCCATGGCCAGTTGCAGCAAGTCATGATATCGATCCCGCAGTCGTGAAAAGACCTGTTCAAACCCGCGCTGAAAACGAGCCAGCAGATGTTGCGACAGTGGTGCATCGTGCTGATGGGGTTTGAGCAAATAATTGGCCACGGTGGGAACGAACGTCCGCGACAGGATGAAGGAGGCCACCATGGCAAACACCACGGCCTCGGCCATGGGTACAAACAGATAACGCGAAACCCCGGTGAGAAAAAACATGGGAATGAACACGATACAGATGCTCAGCAAGGACACAAAGGCCGGCGCCACAATCTGTTTGGCCCCATCGATGATGGCATCCGCTACCGGCTTGCCCTGCTCCAAGTGCCAGTTGATATTTTCGATGGTCACCGTGGCATCATCCACCAAGATCCCCACGGCCAAGGCCAGCCCGCCCAAGGTCATGACATTCATGGTTTCCCCCAAGGCTGACAAGGCCGCAATGGAGGATAAAATGGCCAGCGGGATAGAGGCCGTAATAATGACCGTGGAGCGCCAACTTCCCAAGAACAGCAGGATCATCAGACTGGTCAGTGCGGCGGCAATGACTCCTTCGCGCACCACCCCGGATACAGCGGCCTTTACAAAGATGGATTGATCACCTACAGGATCCAGTCGCAAGTCGGCCGGGAGTGTTTCCTTGAGAATAGGGATCATGTTCTTGACCCCATCGATGATATCCAGGGTAGACGTGGCACCATTCTTGAGCACTGTCATCAGTACCGAACGCGCTCCATCCACGCGCACCACATTGATTTGTGGGGGAAAGCCATCGCGCACATGGGCCACGTCACTCATGAAGATCGTGGTATCGTTTACCTGCTTGATGGGCACATCATTGAGTTTTTGAAACGCGTCAGGACTGTCGTTGATTTTGATGTTGTATTCGAACTTGCCAATCTTCTGGGTACCCGCCGGAATGATCAAATTCTGGGCAGCCAGAGCATTGCTCACGTCGCTGGGGGAAATGCCCTTGGACTGCATGGCCTGGGGGTCCAGATCGATCTGGATCTGACGCACTTTACCCCCATAGGGGGAGGGAATGGCGCTGCCAGCCACTGTAGCCAGCTGTGGACGGATAAAATTCTGCCCCAAGTCAAACAGTTTTTGCTCGGGCAAGGATTTGCTGGACAGAGCCAACTGCAGGATGGGCACGGTGGCTGCGTTGTAATTCAGGATGAGCGGGGGAGTAATGCCGGGCGGCAACTGCTTGAGAATGGTTTGCGAAATGGATGTGACCTGCGCCGTGGCGGTGCGAATATCCACCGTCGGCTGGAAAAAAATCTTGACAATGCCATAGCCCGGCAGGGATTGGGATTCGATATGTTCGATATCGTTGACCGTGGAGCTGAGGTAACGCTCGTAGGCATAAATCACCCGCCCGGCCATATCCTCCGGTTGCATGCCAGTGTAGGTCCACACCGCGCTGATCACCGGAATGCGGATGTCAGGAAAAATATCCGTGGGCGTGCGTAACGCCGCCAAAGGCCCAAAAATCAGAATCAAGAGGGCCAGCACCACAAAGGTGTACGGACGGCGCAACGCCAGTTTGACGATTTCGTACATCCGCGATCTCTACGGGTGTTGCTCGGGCAGATTTCCGCCAATGGCGCGCACTAGCCCCACTGTGGAAAGCAGGCGCGCGGTCTGGATGTCTAGTTCGGCCCGTTCACTGCGCAATTTGGCGTTTTCTGCATCGATGACTTCCAGATAGCTCACCGCACCCTCGCGATAACGATTGGTGGCCAAATCGTAGGTATGTCGTGCTGCAGTAACCGCCAGAGACTGGTGCTGATCTTCCTGATCCAGATTGCGCAACTGGGCCAGGTTATCTTCCACTTCGCGAAAAGCGCCCAACACGGTAATCCGATACTGCGCCACGGCTTCCTGGGTTTGCGCCGTGGCCTGTTTGACCGCCGCCTCACGTAATCCGGCATCGAAGATGTTCAGAAAAGCCAAGGGCCCCAAAGACCAGAAACTGTTGGGAGCCGTGAGCAAAGCGCCATTTCCCGTATTCTGGAAACCACCCAGTGCCCCCAGGGAAATCTGCGGATAGAAGGCCGCGCGCGCCACACCGATTTGGGCATTGGCCGCCACCACACGCCGTTCCGCAGCCGCAATATCGGGGCGTCGTTGCAACACCTCGGAGGGGATGGTCTTGGGTAATGGCGGGTAATGCACTTCCCATTTGGTCGGCGCAATGGAAAAACTGGCAGGCGTCTGACCCAACAGGGCAGCAATGGCATGTTCCCGCAGCGCACGCTCCGCCATCACCTTGTAGCGGGTGGATTCGGTGGTTTCCAGCAGAACCTGGGAACGGGCCACATCCAACCCGGAGACGATTCCCTCATCATGGCGTCGTTGCATCATTTGCAGTTCGCTACGATAGGCTTCGATCGAATCAGCCAGAATCTGAATTTGTGCATCCAGTCCTCGTAACTGCACATATTCCGTGGCCAATTGCGCTTGCAAACTCAAGCGGGCCGATTCCACATCCTCTCCACTGGCCTGTGCCTGGGCCTGAGCCGAAGCCACGGCACTGCGGATTTGGCCCCACAGATCCAGCTCGTAGAAAGCCCCCATGCTCAAGGCTGTATTCCCATACACGTTGGGCAGATTGCTGCCCCGCAAGGGACGATTGACCGACTCGCGGTTGGTTAATACGTTGCCGCCCAGATCCACTTCAGGATAGAGTTGAGCGCTTTGCTCGGTAAAGAAGGCCTGGGCCGCATCGTAGCGTGCCAGCGCCACTTTCAATTCCAGGCTATCCTGTTCCAACTGTTGTTCGTATTGGCTCAATACCGAATCCTGGAACAGGGACCACCAGTCCCCCCGCTTATTCTGATCTTCCGGATGCGCCACATGCCAGGGTCCATCCTCCTTGAACTGCTCCGCCACAGGGACATCAGGGCGATGGTACTCGGGGATCAGGGAACACCCTCCCAAAATCGCCCAGATGCCCAGTGCCAATATACGCACGGCAGGTTTCATGGTTTTTTCCCGGCAGCAGTCTCTGCCCTGGCTGGTACCGCAGCCTGTTTTTTGTCCACAGTTGCCACGCCTTCAGGGTTTCCTGACAAGCGGACCAAATCCCCATCTTCGATGGAGTCCGGCGGACTATCCACGATGAGATCATTGGCATTCAACCCGGATAGCACCTCAACCTCCGAGCCGAAATCACGCCCCACCACCACTTTTTTGATCTTTACATGGTGATCCGGTTGCAAAACGGCCAACGCCACCCCCCCCATGCGCAAAATCAACGCGCTCGCCGGAACCCGTTCGATGGCCGAACTCTCGGGCAGCTCAAATTTTACTTCGGCATAGCCTCCGGGAGTCAGCAATCCCTCCTTGTTGTTGACCGCCAATTCCGCCAACAGGGTTCCCGAGCGCCCGCTAATGGAACCGGAAGAGCGGGTAATGATGGCGTTGAACGACTGTCCGGGATGCTCTGGCACTTCCAGGGTTGCTTTCAGCCCTGGCTTGATTTGCTGGCTGTAGCTTTGCGGCACCGGAACATACAGGCGCAAGGGATCGATACTGGCCACATTGAAAAGCTCGGTGCCGCGCCCCGCATCGATCAAGGCTCCAACGTCCGTCTTGCGAGCCGTTACCACCCCGTCAAAGGGGGCCACGACCCGCTTGAAACTTTCGAAAGCCTCGATGCGGCCCACATTGGCGCGAGCGGCATCCACCGCGGCCTTGCGCGCCGCCAGATCGGCCACTTTCTCATCGGCATCCTGCTGGGATACCGAATCGGTCTTGAGCAAATTGAGCCAGCGCTTGGCCGTCACATCCGCCAGCTGCTGATTGGACATGGCACTGACCAGATCGGCCTTGGCTTGATCCAACTGATGATCCAGTTCGGGTGTATCGATTTCAGCCAGCAATTCTCCTGCTTTGACGTGGGCACCAATGTCATGGTACCAACGCAAAATATAGCCATTGACCCGGGCCAGGATGGGCGCATCAATATACGGCTGCAAATTTCCGGGTAACACCAGTGTGCGAATGCTGCTGCCATGGTGCAACTGGATGGCCTCCACCACGGGAATGGCTTGGGCCTGAGTCCAGACATTCACTTCCCGCGCTTCGCGATTGCGAAGGAATAGTCCCCAGGCCACCACAATCCCGGCAAGGATGATTGCCCCCACCCCCAGACGCTTGAGTCGTCGCGTGGAACGACGGGACATGACGTGATGCTGGACTTCGGGGTCGTGATGAGATTGCTCAGACTGGTTATGCATGCTGCTCTCCTGTTGCATCGAGGAT
>DAIDKJ010000133.1 GCA_027450105.1 Ferrovum sp. | reverse complement strand
TATACCCTCAACCTCAACGTGCAGGTTGCTGCAGGTAAAATCGACCCGCTCATTGGGCGCGACCGGGAGGTGGAGCGCGTCATCCAGATTCTTTGCCGGCGACGTAAAAACAACCCCCTGCTGGTAGGCGAGGCAGGCGTGGGCAAAACCGCCATTGCGGAAGGACTGGCCTCCCGGATCGTGGGGGGGGATATTCCCGAGGTTTTAGCCAAGTCTGTGGTGTACTCTTTGGATATGGGTGCCCTGCTGGCAGGAACCAAATACCGCGGAGATTTCGAGCAACGTCTGAAGGCCGTCCTCAAACAATTACAGGAAGACCCTTCCAGCATTCTGTTCATTGACGAGATCCATACCCTCATTGGGGCCGGGGCAGCTTCGGGCGGCACGCTGGATGCCTCCAACCTGCTCAAGCCAGCCTTGTCCCGGGGCAACCTGCGCTGTATCGGCGCCACCACCTATAACGAATATCGGGGCATTTTCGAGAAGGATCATGCGCTCTCCCGCCGTTTCCAGAAAATTGACGTGGTAGAGCCCACCATCGAAGAAACCGTCCAGATTTTGCGGGGCCTCAAATCGCGCTTCGAATCTCATCATGGCGTGCGCTACACCGAATCGGCCCTGTCCAGCGCGGCCGAGTTGTCCGCGCGCTTCATCAATGATCGTCATTTACCGGACAAGGCGATCGATGTCATCGACGAGGCGGGTGCGGCCCAGAGGATTCTGCCCAAGTCCAAACAGCGCAAGGTGATTGGCAAGGGCGACATCGAAGACATCGTGGCCAAGATTGCGCGGATTCCGGCGCGCAATGTGTCCAGTACTGACCGCAATGCGCTCAAAACCCTCGATCGTGATCTCAAGGCCGTGGTGTTTGGGCAAGACAAGGCGATCGATGCCCTGGCGGCGGCCATCAAGATGGCCCGTAGTGGTTTGGGAAACCCCCAAAAGCCCATTGGCTCGTTTCTGTTTTCCGGCCCCACCGGGGTGGGCAAGACCGAAGTGGCGCGTCAGTTGGCCTATACCCTTGGGGTGGAACTACTGCGTTTCGACATGTCCGAGTACATGGAACCCCACGCCGTATCACGTCTGATTGGTTCCCCACCAGGCTATGTGGGGTTTGAACAAGGGGGATTGCTCACCGAAGCCATCACCAAACAGCCCTATTCGGTCCTGCTGCTGGATGAAATCGAAAAGGCCCATCCAGATATCTACAATATCCTGTTGCAGGTCATGGATCACGGCACCCTGACGGATAACAATGGGCGCAAGGCGGATTTTCGTAATACCGTCATCATCATGACCACCAATGCCGGCGCCGACAGCTTGACCAAATCCGGTATCGGCTTCATGCATTCGGAACGTCAGGGGGACGAAATGCGGGAAATCAAGCGTCTGTTTTCGCCCGAGTTTCGTAATCGGCTGGATGCCATCATCTCCTTTACCGCGCTGGATCCCCAGGTCATTATGCAGGTGGTGGACAAATTCCTCATGCAGCTGGAGCTGCAACTGCATGAAAAACGCGTGGAGGCCACCTTCACCGAGGCTTTGCGTCGCTATCTGGCGGAGAAAGGCTTCGATCCGCTCATGGGGGCTCGTCCCATGGCACGACTGATTCAGGATTCCATCCGCCGGGCCTTGGCTGACGAGTTACTCTTTGGACGTCTTGCCGCAGGGGGTAAAGTGGTCATCGATGTGGATGAAGAAAACAAGATTCACCTGAGTTTTGATGAGCCGGCCCTGACCCCTTCCACCGCGCCAGCCTGATGGGACGGTGGAACAGGGGATTGGTTTTTCCAGGGGGCAACCAACAACCGGATTTGGCGTAAAATCGGCGCTCAAACGGCCATGGGAGCTGTAAGCGCCGGGTGGTGTTGATAATTTTCCAATGCAAAATCTCCGGGTTCCACTTGTTCCAACCATTCGGGGGCATACACACCGGTTTCGGCATAGGCCGGAATGCGAGCGGACAAGGTCAAGGTGGGGGCAGGGTACGGAGTCCGGCGTAATTGCTCGCGCAACATCTCCAGATGATTTTCGTAAATATGGGCATCCCCGATGAAGTACGTGAACCAGCGCGCGCTATAACCCGTCAGTCGGCTTACCAGATGTAACAACGCAGCCCCCTCCGTCAGGTTGAAGGGGGCGCCCAGCCCCATGTCATTGCTGCGCACATACAGGCACAAAGATAGTTCGCGTGTGCCGGGATTGGCCAGAAACTGGTATAACAGGTGACAAGGCGGCAGCGCCATTTCCTCCAATTGACCCCAGTTCCAGCCATGAAACAGAATCCTGCGGCTTGCCGGGTCTTGCAGCAACGTGTCCAAACATAGCCGCAACTGGTCGATGGCCTTGTACAGCAGACGGTGGGGACCTGCTTCTCCCCCTGCCCCCTGGTTGACCATGCCCAGATCGTGGTAACCGCGCGCCAGGGCATCGGCCAGTTGTTGGCCGGCTTGCGGATGGTGCTGCGGAATCAGTTTGTAAGCCGGCCATTGCCGCCATTGCGCCCCATAGACCGGTCCCAGATCATCTTCACCTTGGCGCCAGGGGTTGGCCAGCCAGGCCGGGTTCTGGTTGGCATTCAGATCCCACACCTTGCTCCCCAGGGCACGAAAGTCGGCGGCACTGCGGTAGCCACGTAAAAACCCCAGCAATTCTCCCACGGCGCTCTTGAAGGCCAGTTTTTTGGTAGTGAGTGCCGGAAAGCCTTGCTGCAGGTCGATTTTCATCATGGCTCCCGGAATGCTGAGGGTCCGGATGCCGGTGCGATTGTCCTGCCACTGGCCGTGATCCAGGATCTGCTGGATCAACTCAAGATATTGTTTCATGCGTCTGGGACTCGAAAACGGGTGTGAATGGCAAGAGGCCCGATCAACAGGGGGCGCCGGTTGCATGATACCATTCCCCTCATGGGCGGCAACATCGGGCGGTGGTACGGCGTTGTTCGCCCTCTAGCGTTGGTCTTCCTCTCGGGTCATTCATCATGCCGCTTGCACCAGTCTCTTTCGCGGTCACTCAGGTGACATTGGCCGCTTTGGGTTCCCTGAAAGGATCTTGGGATTCCTGGTCTTCGCAAGAAGTGAACCATCTGCTGGTGGTCATGACCGATCCCGCCCTGTCAATTTTACCGGCTCAGGTTCCTGGGGCGGCCACCTTGAAAACCATCCTGCAACGTTCGGGAGAGGAACTGGCTTCTTTGGCGCGGCAGCCGCAACAGGGATTGTTGGCACAAGGAATGCTTGTTAGCTGGGTTTGGCTGGATCCCGGCCGGACAGTATTCGAGCACCACCAGCTCCTGAACAAGGCACTCACAGGTTTGCTGAGCGAGCATCCAAAAACCCTGGGCCTTGCATTGCAAGGGGTTCATGCCCAAAGGATGGCTGGGCGTGCGGCTTACGTCTGCTGGCTCAACGGCGTGAGTTTGCCCGCACGCAAAAAGAAAGGACAACAACCGCTCCAGCGCTTGTTGTTGGCGGGATGTGCCCTTCCAGATCAGGGGGTAGAGGCGGCACGGTCTGTGGCACACGGCAATACGCTGGCGCGGGCACTGACCGTGTTACCCCCCAATCATCTGACACCAGGGCTGTATCGCCAGCAGTTGCGTGCCTTGGCGCGTCAGCAGTCCTGGAGTCTGACCGAATGGAACGAAGAGCGCCTTGCGCGCCTGGGGGCGGGCGCATTTTTGGCAGTGGCTCAAGGCAGTGCTACTCGGGATGCGGCCATCGTTCGCTTGCGTTATCGGGGGGTGCGAGCACGCCGACGGGTGGCTGTGGTGGGCAAAGGAATTTGCTTCGACAGTGGGGGACATAATCTAAAACCAGCGCGTTACATGTATAACATGCATGAGGACATGAACGGTTCGGCCGTGGCGCTGGGGCTGTTATGGGCGGTCACACGACTGCGCTTGCCGCTCCAGCTGGATTGCTGGCTGGCCCTGGCGCAAAACCATATTGGCCCCCGGGCCTACAGACAAAACGAAGTCGTGCAAGCGTTGGATGGAACCAGTATCGAAATCGTGCATACGGATGCCGAAGGACGGCTGGTATTGGCCGATGCGCTCAGTTTGGCAGTGCGCGACAAGCCCCAATTGCTCATGGATTTTGCCACGCTAACCGGTAGCATGCACACGGCCCTGGGTAGTCGCCATAGCGGCCTGTTTGCCTCGCACCCTTCCCTGGCCCAGGATGCGGTGGCGGTGGGTGCCATGGTCGGTGAGCGGGTCGTGGCCTTTCCCATGAGCGCCGACTACGACGAAGCGCTGGAAAGCAAGGTGGCAGACGTCAAGCAGTGCACCTTGGAGGGCGATGCGGATCATATTCTGGCAGCTCGATTCCTGTCTCGTTTTGTGGGAGATACGCCCTGGCTGCACTTGGACCTCTCGGCAGCTCGTCATGAGGGGGGGTTGGGG
>DAIDKJ010000132.1 GCA_027450105.1 Ferrovum sp. | reverse complement strand
CCGAAAATCAGCGCATTTACGAACATTCGGTGGAGACCACGGCCACGGCGGCCGACCAGGCCCAACGGCGTTTCGAGGCTGGCGATGGCACCCGCGACGCGGTGATCGAGGCCCAGGCCCAGCAGGCCCTGGCCAAATCCCAGTGGCTCGAGGCAGGCATTACCCTGCGCGCCCGGGAGCAGGCGTTTCAAACCTTGACCGGGCAAGCCCCAGAAAACCTGGCCACGGGGCATTTGCCTTCCTTCGAGCAGATTCGGGTGGCGGTGCGGGACAAGGCCGAGTTGCAGCAGTTGGTGCAGGAAACCAACCCGGAAATCCGGGCCGCCGAAGCCGTGTGGCAGGTCAATCAAAAGCGCGCCGAACAGGCCCATGCGGACCGTCTGCCCTCGGTGGATTTGATGGCCAGCAAAGCCTGGGCGCAGAATGATACGGTGTTCACCATCAATCAAACCTATACCGTGCTCTCGGCGGGGGTGCAGGTGAGCATTCCGCTGTATGCCGGTGGCGGGTTGGTGGCCACCCAGCGCCAGGCCGAGTTTTCGGCCCGTTCCTCCGAGCAGGACCTGCGCACGGAAAAACTCAAGCGCACCAGCCAGGTGGACAATGACTGGGCGGCCACCGAGGCCAGCATGGAACGGGCGCGCTCTGCCGTGGTGCTGTGGGAAGCCGCCAAGGAACAGCGCAAGGCGGCGGAAATGGGCATTCGTTCAGGCATTCGCACCTGGGCCGACGTGGCCCAGGCGGAAATTCTCATCGCCCGCCGCGGCGCCGACCGGGTGAGCTACGCCGCCGAAGTCTTGCGCGCCCAGGCGCGCCTGCTGTCCAATCTGCCGGTGACGGAAAACGTGTGGGAGCCCTGGGTGGCCACGGTCTCGGTGCTGTCGCGCTAAGCCATGAAAAAACTGGTCATCAACCTCAATCCCCTGCAGGCCCTGCGGGCTCAACAGCTCCTGGCCGGACTGGACGAGACACTGCTGGAGCAACTGGTGGGCCTGGTGCGTTTTCACTATGTGCCGCGGGGGCAACCGGCCGTGCGCCAGGGCACCCAGGGCGATGCCCTGCTGCTCATCGTCTCCGGCCACTGGCAGGTGATTGCCTTCTCGGAGGACGGGCGCGAGGCAGGGTGGAGTTTTCTCAACCCGGGAGAATTTCATGGCGAAGTGGCCCTGATCGATGGCCAGCCCCGCCTGTCCTCGGTGCTGGCGCTCACCGATGACGCGGTGGTGGGCCTGTTGCCGCGCGCCACGGCTTTAGAGCTGATGACGCGCCACCCGGTGGTGGCCGAACGGGTGTTGCACCACCTGTGCCGCATCATTCGCGATGGGGTGCGGCTGCGGGCCGCACTGACAGCAGCCAGCGCCCATGCCCGCATTTTTGCGCTGCTGCATCATTCCCTGCAACACCAGTCCCCAACGCCCATCCCTGCGCAGCCGGCGCCCCCGGGGGCAGGGCCGACTCCCATCATGGCCGGGGTGATCGAGAATCTGCCCACCCAGCAGGCCCTGGCCGTAATGGCCAACGTGAGCCGCGAAAGCGTCTCCCGGGCCCTGCAATGGCTGATCCGCCAGGGTATCGTGGAAAAGGACAAGCGCCGCCTCATCGTGCACCATCCGGACAAGCTGGAAACCCTGGCAACGGGGGCGGAAAACCTGGGGCTGGAACCCACGTCTCCCCAGCCCCCTACGCTGCCCGGCACCTGGCTCAAGGCGGGTTGAGCCATGGTTCAGGTGGCGGCACTGCTGGTCAACTGGTTCAGCGCCGCCGATGTGATCAGGGCGGTGCGCTCGGTGCAGGCGCAACCGGTGCCCTGTGAAGTGATCGTGGTGGATAACAGCGTGGATGGTGCCCAGCAGGACCTCTTGAGGCAGGCGCTGGGGGACACGGTGCGGCTGGTGTGCAACGATGGAAACACCGGCTTTGCGGCCGCCTGCAATCAGGCCTATGCCCTGACCTCGGCGGCCACCATTTTGCTGCTCAACCCCGATGCCTATTTGTTGCCCGATGCTTTGCCGCGGCTATTGCAGGCCTTGCAACAACTACCGCAGGCCGGTGCAGTTGCACCACGGGTGTTCTGGGAGGAGGAAAAACGTTTTTACATGCCGCCCAGTACCTTTCCCGCACCCTGGGACTATGCTCTCTCCCTGCTCGTGCCCTTCAGTCCCCGGTTGGCCAGCTGGCGCTCCCGGCATTTTGCACGCCAGGCCCGGCGTTACTGGCAAACCACCGTCCCCTTGCGGGTGCACGCCTTGTCGGGGGGGCATGTGTTGCTGCAACGCCAGGCCATCGAGGCTGCTGGTGGACTGTTTGACGCGCGTTTTTTTCTCTACTGGGAAGACTCCGACCTGATGCAGCGTCTGCGCGCTGCAGGCTATTCCTTGTGGCTGGTGCCGCAGGCCCATGCGGTACATGCCTATACCCATCATCCGGACAAAAGCCAGCGTCTGGGTGCGGGCTGGCCGCCCTATCATGCCAAGCATCTGGCTCATCACCCGGGGTTGCGAGTGCTGGAACGGGTGCTGGCCTGCAGGCCAGCCCCCAAGACCGCGCCCCCCCATGGCGGGAGGTTGCCAACGCTTATGCCGGATGCGCAGGGAGATCTGGTGGTGGAGGTTCCCCCCGCCTGGAGCACAGGCTGGTGTTTGGAAGTAAGCGTCAATCCCGACCTGATTCCGGCCATTGGTGTGTGGGGACAGGGGACCCAGGCCCGGGTGGGGCAAAGCTTGTGCCAGCGACTTGCCGGCCAGAGGCTGTATGTGCGGTTGACGGCGCAGTCCTCTGTGGGCCAGGATTTATGCTGGCAGGTTTTAGCGCAACCCTGTGCGCGCTCCGGGTAACCTGCCGGGGAGAAGCGATGGAATCCTTTTTTGTGCCGTACCAGGCCGTGTCCCGTTTGCCCGCCCAGCGTGTAGTGCTGCTGGCCCCGCATCCGGACGACGAAGTCCTGGGGTGCGCGGGGGCGCTGGCTGGCTTTGTGGCTCACCAGGTGCCGGTGCAGGTGCTCATTCTCACGGACGAGTCCGATGCCTCGAGGGCCCGCCAACGGCGGGAAGAGTCCCGCGCCGCAGCGCGCTGTCTTGACTATGGCGAACCCCTGTTCTGGGGACTGCCCGATGGAGCACTGCTACAGGAAGCCGATCTGTCCACCCGGATCAGCCAGTGGCTGGAACGCCAGCAGCCCGATCTGGTGCTCACCCCCTCGCCCTGGGAAATGCATCCCGATCATCGGGCACTGGCGCAGGCCACCATCGCCGCCTTGCTGCTCTGCTCCTTTCCGGTGCAGGTGGCCTTCTACGAAATCGGCATCCCCCTATTGCCCAATGTGTTGCTGGACATCACGGCGTATCAACCGCTCAAACACCAGGCCATGGCCTGCTTTCCTTCCCAGTTGGCGCGCCAACCCTATGACCAGCATATGCTGGCGCTCAACCGCTATCGCACCTATACCCTGCCGGTGTCTGTGCATTGGGCCGAGGCCTATCTGCTGCTGGGTACCGGGGCTCTGCAGGCTCTGGGTTTGGCGCATACCCCCGAAAAAATCACGCGGGTGCTGCACCAGGCTCAGGAGAGTCTGGGGGCAATGACACAGCGGGTGCAACAGGCCGAAGCCGAAGTCTTGGGGTTGCAAGCGCAACTGGCGCAGGCTCAGGTGCAAGCACAGAGCTGGCAACAACAGCTAGAGGCCCTTCAGGGTAGCCGCAGTTGGCGCTTGACCGCCGGACTGCGAACCCTGGCGGGTTGCCTGCGCAGAATAGCCGGATGAATCCCGCGCTCAAACCAGCCCCCGCCTGGACGGTGCGCGAGGCCCTGGCGCAGGATGAAGCGGCCTTGTTGACCCTGTTCCGCGAGGCCTTTGAGAGTGACATGGCGCCGCAGTGGTGGCGCCACAAGTATGGTGCGGCCCATAGTCATGGGATGCTGGTGGAGCAGGACCATAAAGCGGTGGCCCACTATGGGGGCATGGCGCGCACCGTCTGTTTTGAAGGGCGCGCCGTGCGTGCGGTGCAAATTGGCGATGTGATGGTGACTCCCGCCCTGCGCGGCCTGCTAACCCGCAAGGGGGGGCCCTTTTACGCCGCAGCCACAGGCTTCATTGAGCGCTGGATGGGCGCTGCGCCGGAATATGCCTTTGCCTTTGGCTTTCCCTCCCGGCGGCATTGCCGTCTGGGCGAACTACTGGGGTTGTATCGGGCTGTGGACCGAATCGAGGAGTTGCACTGGAGCCCGCTGGAGTCCGGGGCTTCCTGGACACTCACGCTGGAGCCCCTGAGTGCGGCCCATGCCCCCCAGGTCCAGTCCCTGTGGCAGCGCATGGCGGATGATCTGGCCCATCTGGCGGTGGGTGCGCGGGATTTCATGACGCTCTGGCAGCGCTACTGCGCCCATCCGGAGCACCCCTATCACGTCTTGTTGGTGCGCCGGCGCTGGACGCGCCAGCCCTTGGGGG
>DAIDKJ010000131.1 GCA_027450105.1 Ferrovum sp. | reverse complement strand
GATTTATGAAGGCACCACAGGAATCCAGGCCAATGATCTGGTGGGACGCAAGCTATTGCGAGACCAGGGTGAAATGGTACGTTCTCTGCTGACCGAAATCAAAGCGTTCTTACCCGAATTGAATCATCCCGCAGTGCCGGGCAGTCTGGCCCAAACCTTGGCCCATGTGCTGGGATTGGCAGAACAATCCAGTCTGCACCTGGGAAAAACCGCATTATCCGGAAATCTTCCCCAATGCTTTGGCGTGGCAGTGCCCTATCTGCACTTGATGGGCTGGTTGGTGTCCGGTTGGCTGATGGCGCGCAGTGCTGTGGTGGCTGCACGCAAACTGGAGGCTGGCACTCAGGAGCCCGATTTTTATCAGGCCAAGATCGCCACGGCTGTTTTTTATGCAGAACATGGCATGGGGGTGGGCACAAGCCTGCATCGTATTGTGGTGGGTGGTGCTCCCGCACTGGATGGTATGAATCCGGATCAATTTTGAGGGCATGGACGGGGCATGAAAAAGCTATTGTTCCAGTTTGATACCGATTCCCAGGCTTCGGTATTTGATCAGGTGGTGGGCTATGATGGGGGCGCCGATCACGTGGTGCCCTACGCTCGGGTCACCCCTGAGCAGATCGGGGCCTTGGTGGAAGGGGCCATCTTTACCCGTGCGCCGAAGGATAAAAAAAATACGGCCTTGTTTCTTGGGGGCTCAGACCTAGCGGCGGGAGAAGCCTTGATGAGCACCATTCAAGGCCGGTTTTTTGGACAGTTTCGGGTTTCTCTGATGCTCGATAGCAATGGGGCCAATACTACGGCAGCAGCCTGTGTGGCCTGGTTGTCTCACGGCCGCTCCTTGCGTGGACGGCGGGCCGTGGTATTGGCAGGTACCGGCCCAGTGGGGCAACGGGTTGCAGCCATGCTGGCTTTGGAAGGCGCTGAAGTTTGTATTACCGGGCGCCAGTTGGAACGGACCCATGCCGCCACCCAAGCCATGGCTGCCCGCTTTGGGGTCGAAGTGGCAGCACTGGCCGCACCCGATGCCCAGACGCGCGCCCAGGCCGTGTCCCGGGCGCAGATTGTGGTGTCGGCGGGGGCTGCTGGAGTTGTCCTGCTCTCTCAGGCGCAATGGTGCGACTTACCGCAACTCGAATTGCTGGCAGATGCCAACGCTTCCCCTCCAGCAGGCATCGAGGGAATCGAGATGGCGGATCGCGGTGTGCTGCGCCATGGAAAAACCTGTTACGGTCCCTTGGGCTTTGGTGCACTTAAACTGGCCTTGCATCGGGCCTGCATCAGCCGTTTGTTCGAACAGAACGATCTGCTCCTGGATGCGCGAGAAATTCTTGCCATTGCCAAGCAGATGATTCCTTAGCGGGCTTGCGGCGAGCCGTTTCAAACGCCCGGCATCCATCTCACATAAAGACAGGATTAAGCATGCAAGACACGACCTTACAGGGGTTTCTCCAGGACCTGGCCAGTCGCCAGCCAACGCCGGGGGGCGGTGCTGCTGCCGCCCTCATGGGGGCCATGGGCGTGGCCTTGTTGTCCATGGTGGCCAATTTGACCGTGGGGAAAAAGGGCTATGAGCAGGCGCAAGAGGAAATGCTGGAACAACTGGCCCAGGCTGAAGCGTTGCGCGCCCGGTTCCTGGAATTGGCCGCTCAGGATGCGATGGCTTTCAATCAGTTGATGGCGGGCTATCGGCTCCCGAAAGAAAGCGCTGCCGACAAGGTGCAACGCAGCGCTGCCATTCAACGCGGACTGGAAGCGGCCACCCGTGTGCCACTCCTGTGTGCCCAAACCTGTGCCGAGGCCATGCGTTTGGCGCAGCGCTCGGCGGTCATCGGGCACCAAAACGTCATCAGCGATACCGGCGTGGCCGTTCTCTCGCTTCTGGCTGCCCTACGAAGCGCCGCACTGAATGTGGATATCAACCTGCCGTCCATTCAGGATGCCGCTTTTGCGGACACTGTGCGCGCCCAGACAGACGCCCTGTTGATGGAATACATCCCTTTGGCCGAAACCGTGCACCAGACAGTACGACAACGCCTGCGCTAACTGTTGACGTACTGTTCCAGTTGGTGAATGGTTTCTTCCTGTTCGTTCAAGGCGTCCTTCACCAGGTCTCCAATGGAGAGTACGTTGACCACCCGGCCGTTATCCAGAACGGGCAGATGGCGCACGCGTTTGTTGGTCATGATGGACATGCAGGTTTCGCGGGTGCTCTGCAGGGTTACGGTCCATACGGGAGAGGTCATGATTTCCGATACGGGCAGATGCACCGAGGTGTCGGCGGCTTGGGCTACCCGGCGCGCGTAATCGCGTTCGGACAGCATGCCCAGCAGTTGATCATCCTTCATCACCAGCAGGGCACCCACATTGCGCTCTGCCATCAAACGCAAAGCCTCCAGGACCGTGGTGTCGGGGGTAATGGAACAGGGTGTGCTGGCAGGTTTTGATTTCAACAGGGTTTTGACGGTATTCATCTGATCTCCTCCTGAAGCAAAGGGCACAAAAAGCCGTGCGGGTCGTGACTTGGTCGGTCTCTCTACGGAGGTGAGAATGCCATGCCGCGAGAGCCTGGCTTCATCATACACCTCCCGGATGCCGCTGACACAGGTGTTGCAGTGTCATGAATTCGGGGATGAAACGCCCGGATCCGGCGGGAAAAATTTCAATCCTGTTGGAAATTTCAACGCGTCATGAATCCGGGAATGCAGCGTCCGCATAAGCCGGTACGAGGAAGTGCTGGTTGATCTGGCAGCGAATGGCCCTGATCAGTTCTCCTGCTGTCAGCCCTACCGGGCCGATTGCCTGCTCGACACAGGCGTCGGCGGCAGCACCGTGCAGAAATACGCTCAGGCTTAAGGCCAACTCCGGAGCCAGCCCCTGGGCCAACAAGGCTCCCACCACTCCGGCTAGTACGTCGCCCATCCCGGGGCCCGACAAGGCCGCACTGCCGGTGGGGTTGATCCACCAACGACCGTCCGGGCAGGCCACGATCGTTCCACACCCTTTGAGGGCCACCAGGGACTGAAAGCGTTGCGCCAGCATCAGGGCCCACTGCACCCGATCCTCTTGGGACTCGCCCCACAGGTGACGCGCTTCGCCAGGATGCGGAGTCAACAGGGTAGGGTGCGTTCTGGCGGCAACGGCTTGGGCTAGAGTGGGGTGTTCCGCAAGCAGGTGAAGGGCATCTGCGTCCAGTACCAGAGGGCCTGCAAAGGCCACGATGCCCGTCATCAGTTCTTGCGCGGCCTGGGAGCGCCCCAGACCGGGACCTGCAACCAGGGTGGTGAGCGCCGCATTCTCCAGCAAGGCGGGTGCGCTGGATTGCATGAGTTCGGGTTGCTGTAGATACAGCATATCCAGAGTGTCCTCTGCGTCCGGGCGTGCCAGCCATACCCGTCCTGCTCCACAGAACAAGGCGCTTCGGGCGGTCAACAAGGCGGCGCCGCACATGCCCCGGGCGCCACCAATCACCCCCACGGCACCATACATCCCCTTATGCGTATTGCGTGCCCGCCGGGGCCAGCCCGCCATGAGTGGAGCGCGTTGCAACAGGTGGCCTTGGCTGCGCGGATCAAGTCCCAAAGAAAAAACCACCACCCGTCCGCAATGATCCGGTCCGTCTGCAGTATGCAAACCGGGTTTATCGGCAATGAAGGTGAGCGTGTGATGGGCGCGGAAGCTGATCATTTGTGCCTTGCCGGTATCGCAATCCACACCACTGGGCAGATCCAGGGCGATGCGCCGGCACTGGAACTGGTTGGCCCGTTCAATCCAGGTTAGGTGCGGTTCTTGTAGTGGCCGTGTCAAACCGATGCCAAACAGGGCATCCACCACCCAGGCCGGGTTGAGGCAGGGGTCCCATCGATCGGAACAGATTCCGTTTCCGGCGGCCAGTAATTGCTGGCGTGCCGGTTGCGCGGGGTCGGAAACAGGGCCTTGCGGTGTGGCACAGAGCACCTGCACCCACCAGCCGGCCCGATACAGGTGCCAAGCCGTGAGCCAGCCATCGCCTCCGTTGTCTCCCGGGCCAATCAGAAACAGCACGGGGCCCGCCGGGGGAGGCTGGGACAACATCCAGCGGGCGGCTGCCTGGGCTGCCTGGGCCATCAGTGGGGCGCCCGTGGAGGTGCTACGCGCGCTTGCTTCCACGGTTCGAAGGTATTCACGGGTGAGCAAAGGATGCATGGTTGGGGGTCTCGAAGCACATCAGGCAGGTTTGATCATGGCATATTCCCTGCGCGGATTCAAAACCCATCATTCCGGAACAGCGCTGCGCGGGTTTACCCAACCCCTGTTTTACGGGGCACTGGAACCAAACTGCCGTATCAATGGTCAATCAGGGCATGATCATCTCAACCTTCAATCGATAGGCGATTTCATGAGTGCATTGGCTACCCTGTATACTACGATGGCGGGAGCGGCGGTATTGCCCCCGCCTCTACCT